>NZ_BAABIB010000029.1:0-25110 GCF_039542405.1 Amycolatopsis dongchuanensis | reverse complement strand
ACCGCAGCCGTCGCGCGTGGTGGGCGTCAGGGCTCAGCGGCGGGTGCGCTGGGCCTCGATGATCCGCCACCGCTCCAGGTTGAAGCGGGCGTCGGCGAGTGCGTCGTGTGCGTCGGCGGGTGGGGAGGGGAGCTTGGGCTTGCCCGCGTCCTCCCAGCGCTGGCGCAGGTCGCGCGTGAAGCGGGGCAGCTGGCGCGGCAGCGCGGGCATCGGGCCCCACAGCTGCGCCAGCGCGACGTGGTCGTACGCCGCGTACCAGGCCCACAGCTCGATGCCGCCGGGCGGCTTACCGAAGAAGTCCAGCAGGTCGGTGCGGATCCGCTCCCGGCTGCGCCACGCCGGATCCGCCGGCGAGGGCAGCTTCGGCAGCACGTGCTCCCGCACCCAGGGCCCCGCCTTGCCGGGGTCGAAATCGGTGGACACGGCGTAGAACTCCCGGCCCCGCTCGTCCACGACCCCTATCGACACCAGATCGATCGTCACGCCGTCTTCGATGAACTCGGTGTCGTAGAAGAATCGCACCGGGAAACTCTAGTCAGGACGCTTTCGACTCCGGGACCCGGTCGATCTCGCGGGCGGACTGGGCGGGCACCGCCGGGCGCACGCCCGCGGCCTCGGCCGCCATCAGCTCCTTGGCGCGGGCGGCGTAGATGTCCACGTACTCCTGGCCGGACAGCTCCATCAGGGCGTACATGATCTCGTCGGTGATCGAGCGCTCCACGAACCGGTCGCCCTGCAGCCCCTCGTAACGGGAGAAGTCCAGCGGCTTGCCGAACCGGATCTCCAGCCGGCGCGGCCGCCACATCTTCGAGCCGATCGGGTTGACCTCGTCGGTGCCGATCATCGCGACCGGGATCACCGGCACCTTCGCCTCCAGCGCGATGCGCGCGACGCCGGTCTTGCCCTTGTGCAGCCGCCCGTCCGGCGAGCGCGTGCCCTCCGGGTAGATGCCGAGCAGGTGGCCCTCACGCAGGAGCCGGATCGCGGTGTCGAGCGCCGCCTGGGCCGCGGTGCCGCCGGAGCGGTCGATCGGGATCTGCCCGACGCCGGTGAAGAACCACTTCTTCAGCCGGCCCTTGACCCCCTTTTCGGTGAAGTACTCCGACTTCGCGGGAAAGGTGACGCGGCGGGGCACCCGCAGGGGCATGAAGAACGAGTCGGCGACCGCGAGGTGGTTACTGGCGAGGATCGCACCACCCGTGGCGGGGATGTGCTCGGTGCCGGTGACCTTCGTGGGCCACAGCAACCGGAGTGCAGGCCCGAGCAGCACCCACTTGAGCAACCGGTACAACACCGCGCTTCGCCCTTCCGACCCGCCCGACCAGCTTCCCCCCAGGGTACGAACCGTGACCGGCCGAGCACAACGGCGCCTCCGCGAGGTGCGCGGCATCTCACAGGTCCGGCGGGCATGTGCTGATCGGCTCGCGCGTGCGACGATGGTGCGGGTCAGGTCAGCGGAGAAGGGCGGACGGATCATGCCCGTGCTCGCCGGTGCGGAGCCGTTCTCGCACACCGGGTCGGTCGAGGCCGGCGTGCTGCTGTGCCACGGCTTCACCAGCACGCCGCAGAGCATGCGGCCGTGGGGCGAGTACCTGGCCGAGCGCGGCTTCACGGTCCGCTGCCCGCGCCTGCCCGGCCACGGCACGTCCTGGCCGGAGCTCAACCGCACCACGTGGCACGACTGGTACGGCTGCCTGCGCACCGAGCTGCTCGCGTTGCGCGAGACGTGCGAGTCGGTGTTCGTGTTCGGCCTGTCGATGGGCGGCACGCTCGCGTTGCGCCTCGCCGAGGACTTCGGCGAGCAGGTCGCCGGGCTCGTGCTGGTCAACCCGTCGGTCACGACACTGCGCCGCGACGCGAAACTGCTGCCGCTGCTGGGCCGCGTGCTGCCGTCGGTGCCCGCGATCGCGAACGACATCGCCAAGCCCGGGGTGACCGAGCTGGCCTACCCCCGCACCCCGGTGCGCGCCGCCGCGAGCCTCGCGCAGCTGTGGCGCCTGGTGCGCGCCGACCTGGACAAGGTGACGCAGCCGCTGCTGCTGTTCCGCTCCCGCGCCGACCACGTCGTCGAGCCCGTCAACGCGGAGCTCGTGCTGGCGGGGGTGCGCAGCGAAAACGTCACCGAGGTGGTGCTGGAGAACAGCTTCCACGTGGCTACCCTCGACCATGACGCCCCGCTGATCTTCGAGCGCAGCGTCGAGTTCGCACACGAGCAGGTGGGATCGCGATGAACTCGCACGGCACCGACCCGGAGGACGTGGACGCGACGTTCGCGGCCATCGTCGCCGACCTGCGCGCCGAGGGCGTCGGCGAGTTCCTCGACGAACCCGTGGAGCCCCGGCCGGAGAAGGCGGAGCGCGCCGAGAAGGCCGAAAAAGCACCGCCGGCCGAGCCCGAGCAGCCGCAGTGGCGGACCGGGGGCACGGCGTGGGAGGACACCGTGCTCGGGGACGACCCGGCCGACGACGACGAGCACTACGTGCCGCCGGAGCCGCCGCCGCTCCCCCGGCCCGGCAAGGGCGCGTTCGTCGTCCTGCTGCTGTTCCTGATCGGCCTGTTCCTGCTGATCGCGCCCGGCCTCGTCGGCATCAACGCCACGGTCGGCACCCCGCTCGGCATCCTGGCGCTGGCGACCGCGATCGCGTTGCTGCTGTTGCGCGTCAAGCAGGGGCCGCCGGACGGCGCGGATCCGAGCAACGGCGCGCAGGTCTGAATGCGGATCGACTTCACACCGTCGCGGCGCTCGACGGTGGGGGCCGAGTGGGAGCTCGCCCTCGTGGACCGCCGCAGCGGCGAGCTCTCGTCGGTCGCCGAGCGCATCCTGGAGGCGGTGCGGCCGGACGGGCAGCGGGAACACCCGAAGATCAAGCAGGAGCTGCTGCTCAACACCATCGAGATCATCACCGGGGTGTGCGAGACGGTCGGCGAGGTCGCGGCGGACCTGAGCGGGTCGCTGGAGACCGTGCACTCGGTGATCGACCCGCTGGGCGTCGAGGTGTTCTGCGCCGGCACGCACCCGTTCTCCCAGTGGTACCAGCAGAAGGTCACCGACAAGGCGCGGTACCAGAAGCTCATCGACCGCACGCAGTGGTGGGGCCGGCAGATGCTGATCTACGGCGTCCACGTGCACGTCGGGCTCGACTCCCGCGACAAGGTGCTGCCGGTGCTCGACGCGTTGCTGAACTACGCGCCGCACCTGCAGGCGCTGTCGGCGTCGTCGCCGTACTGGGGCGCGGAGGACACCGGGTACGCGTCGAACCGCGCGCTGATGTTCCAGCAGCTGCCCACGGCGGGGCTGCCGTTCCAGTTCCGCGAGTGGGCCGAGCTGGAGCACTACGTGGACGACATGTTCACCACCGGGGTGATCGACCACCTCTCGGAGATCCGCTGGGACATCCGGCCCGCCCCGCACTTCGGCACGATCGAGATGCGGGTGTGCGACGGGCTACCGACGCTGGCGGAGGTGAGCGCGATCGCCGCGCTCACGCAGTGCCTCGTCGACGACTTCAGCGAACGGCTCGACCGCGGCGAGGAGCTGCCGCGGCTGCCGCCGTGGCACGTGCAGGAGAACAAGTGGCGGGCCGCGCGGTACGGGCTGGACGCGATCGTCATCCTCGACGCGGCCGGGCGCGAACGGCTGGTGACCGACGACGTCGCCGACCTGCTCGACCGGCTGGAACCGGTGGCCCGGCGGCTGGACTGCGTCGCGGAGCTGCGCGGGATCGAGACGATCCTCAAGCACGGGGCGAGCTACCAGCGGCAGCGCGCGGTGGCGCGGGAGCACAACGGCAGCCTCAAGGCAGTGGTCGCGTCTCTGGTGGCGGAGATGCGGGAAGGGAGTCCGCGGTGCCCAGAGTCGTGATCGCGCCGGACAAGTTCAAGGGAACGCTGCCCGCGGAGGAGGTCGCGGACGCCATCGCGGCGGGGCTGCGGCGGGCGGTGCCCGGCGTCGAGACGCTGGAGTGCCCGATCGCGGACGGCGGGGACGGCACGGTGGCGGCGGCGGTCGCGGCGGGGTTCGAGTTCGTGCCGGCCGAGGCGACCGGGCCGACGGGCGAGCGGGTGCGCACGGGGTACGCGCGCAAGGACGACACGGCGATCGTCGAGCTGGCGGCGGTGTCCGGGCTGAGCATGATGACCGAACTCGCGCCGTTGACGGCCACCACGCTCGGCGTCGGCGAGGTCATCGCGCACGCGCTCGACAACGGGTGCACGAAGGTCGTGCTCGGGCTGGGCGGCAGCGCGAGCACCGACGGCGGTGCGGGCCTCGTGCAGGGGCTCGGCGCGCGCCTGCTCGACGCCGAGGGGCGCGAACTCCCGTTGGGCGGCAAGGCTTTGCTGGACCTGGCGACGATCGACCTCAGCGGTCTGCGCAAGGCGGAGATCGTGCTGGCGAGCGACGTCGACAACCCATTGCTCGGCGAACACGGCGCGGCCGCGGTGTACGGGCCGCAGAAGGGCGCCACGCCCGAGGACATCGAGCTGCTGGACCGGGCGCTCGCGCACTTCGCCGAGGTCGTCGGCACGCAGTTCGCGGACGCGCCCGGCGCGGGAGCGGCGGGCGGCACGGGCTTCGGGGCGCTGGCGCTCCTCGGCGCGACGTTCCGCTCCGGGATCGACGTGGTGCTGGAGCTGACCGGGTTCGCGGAGAAGCTGCCCGGGGCCGACCTGGTGATCACCGGCGAGGGGTCGTTCGACGAGCAGACGCTGCGCGGCAAGGGCCCGGCCGGCATCGCGGCACGAGCGGCCGGGACGCCGGTGGTCGCGGTCGCCGGACGCGTGACGCTCGACCGGGAAACCCTGCGGCAGCACGGGTTTTCGGCCGGGTACGGGCTGACGGACATCGAGCCGGACGTCCAGCGGTGCATGACGGAGACCGCGGCGTTGCTGGAGCAGCTCGCGGCCCGGGTCGCGGAGGACTGGCTCTAGCCCGGGCCGCTGCGGTTCCCGGTCAGGGCTTCGCTTCGATCAGCGGTTCGAGGAGGCGGAGCTGGACGTCGTAGGGGACGAAGCCCGCCGTGAGGTCCCACATGACGTAGTCGATGCCCAGCTCGGCGGCGCGCTGGAGGTCCGCCCTCACCTGCTCCACCGAGCCGGACAACGGCGTGCGGTCGGCCTCGTCGAGCGGGGTTTCGGTGACCGGGTTGTTGACCCGGACGACGACGGGGCCGGGCTCGCGGCCGCTGGGCGTCGTCTCGCGGAAGAGGGTGAGCTGGTGTTCGAGGCTCTTCCAGTCGAAGGCCATGGGGTGCAGGCCGAGCCCCATCCGGCCGGCCCGTTCGACGGAGGCTTCG
Source organism: Amycolatopsis dongchuanensis (assembly GCF_039542405.1). Taxonomy (NCBI): domain Bacteria; kingdom Bacillati; phylum Actinomycetota; class Actinomycetes; order Pseudonocardiales; family Pseudonocardiaceae; genus Amycolatopsis; species Amycolatopsis dongchuanensis. The sequence continues at coordinate 19,816 of NZ_BAABIB010000029.1, read as the reverse complement.
GCCTGGGGCAGCACGCCGATGAGGACCGGCACACCGCCTTCCCGCAGCGGCTTCGGCCCGACCTCTGATGGCGGGATGCGGTAGAAGCGTCCCTGGTAGCTCACGGGATCGATGACACTGGTGCCGAGCCGGATGGTCCGCGTGTGGGCCGCGACGTAGGTCACGGTCTCGATCGGGTCGAATACGCGGGCGTAGTACTGCGGCGGCCGCATGCCTTCCCACGGCGGGTTGCGCGGCTCGACGGGACGGAGCAGGCGTTCGAGCGCCCACACCGAGTCGTACCCCAGCGCTTCCGCGCGCTGGGCGAACGCGACGATCCGGTCCGGGGCGGCTTCGTCGCTGTAGTGGGGCAGTCCCAGTCCCAGTTTCACGCGGGGATCCTTTCTGGGTTGATGAACCCAATTCGTACTCGCCAAATCTGGGTTGCGCAACCCAGTCCGGTAGACTGGCGTCGTGACGTTGACCCGCAAAGGCCAGGCGACCAGGGAACGCATCCTGGAGGCGGCGGCCGAGCTCATCGCCCACCGCGGCGTGGCGGGCACCAGCACCGAGGACGTGCGCAAGGCGGCGGGGATCAGCGGGTCGCAGCTCTACCACTACTTCGACAGCAAGCAGGCCCTGATCAGGGCGGTCATCCTCCGCCAGGCCGAGGCGCCGCTCGTGCCCGGCGAGCCGGTCATGGGCCCGCTGGACAGCTTCGAGGCCCTGCGTGCGTGGGCCGACGCCGCGGTCGAGCACCAGGAGCACAACCACGGCCGCGGGGACTGCACGCTGACCTCACTGGCGGGCGAGCTCGGTCCGGCCGACGACCAGCTCCGCGAAGACCTGTGCAACGTGTTCGAACGCTGGCAGTCGCTGCTGCACGACGGCCTGAAGGCCATGCGGGAACGGGGCGAGCTGCGCGCCGAGGCCGATCTGGACGAACTGTCGATGGCACTGCTCGCGGCGCTGCAGGGCGGCGGGCTCCTCAGCCGGACGCTGCGCACCGCCGAACCCCTGCGGGCGTCGATGAAGGCGGCGCTCGCCTACGTCCACTCCTTCATGCCCTGACTGTTCATCAGCCCCCGAACATCGTCTTCCACTCGTCGAGGTTCTTGGGGCGGTAGACGAAGTTGTTCTCCCGCACCGAGGACAGGGGCGCCGAGGGCGCGGCGGAGTACTGGTGCCCGGGGAAGACCACGGGATCGCCGGGGAGGTCGGCCAGCGCGCGGAGGCTGTGGTACATCGCTTCGGCGTCGCCGCCCGGGAAATCGGTGCGGCCACAGCCTTCCAGGAACAGCGTGTCGCCCGCGACGAGCCGGTCGCCGAGCAGGAAGCACTGGCTGCCCGGGGTGTGGCCGGGGGTGTGCAGGAGCCGGATCGGGATCTCGCCGACGTGCACGACGTCGTCGTGGTCGTGGCCGGTGAGGTCGGTCGCGGACAGGCCGGTGACGCGCTGGACCCACTCGGTTTCGTTGCGGTTGACGTGCACGGGCACGGCTTCGCGGGCGAGCAGCTCGGCGAGCCCGGCGAGGGTGAAGCCCATCATGCTGCCGCCGACGTGGTCGGGGTGGTGGTGCGTGGCGAGGACGCCGGTGAGCCGCATGTCGTCGGCGGCGAGGACGTCGAGCAGGTCACCCACGGCGTAGGCCGGGTCCACGACCACGGCCTCCCGCGTCTCCCGGTCGCCGATCAGGTAGGCGAAGTTGACCATCTGCGTGGCGACCGGGTCCCCGACGGCGAAGTCGCGGCCCGACAGCAACTGCCGGAAGTAGAGGCGATCCTGCATGGGGAAAGCCTAGTCGGCCGAGAACGGGGTCTTCGGCCGTTCCTCCTTCACACCGTCGACGTAGATGTCGACCTTCTCGTTGTAGAAACAGACCAGGCCCTGGACCTTCTGGCTCTCCGGCAGCGGCGTGCGGTAGTACCAGACGACGTCCTGGTGCAGCTTGTCCCCGACGCGCACCGAGTAGTACTCCGCCGAGCCCTTGTACGGGCAGCGCGTGATCGTGTCGCTCGGCTCCAGGAGGTCCAGGCGCACGTCGGTCTTCGGCAGGTAGTACCGCGTCGGCAGGCCGGTCTCGAACAGCAGGCGGGGGCTGTGCGAGTCGGCGACCGTGACGCCGTCGATCTCGACCCTCACGTGCCGGGAACTGCCCAGGATGTCCACGCGCTTGTACGGGTCACGGGGGTGGACGAAGATCTCCTCGTCCTCCTCGAACCAGCTGTCCATCGCCTCGAAGTCGAGGCGCACGTGGCCGCGCACCTCGGGTTCGTCCTCGTACTCCACGCCGGCATCCACGGCCTCGCGCTCGCCCACGCGGACCGTCAGCGCCTTGCCGTCGCCGGGGACGAGCACGCCCTCGGCGAAGTCCTCCTTCGGCAGGTAGTACGCCGGGTAGTACGGCACCTCCCACACCAGCAGCGGCCGCAGTGTGTCGGCGACGACCTTGCCACCGAAGACCACCCGCACCCGCTTCGCACCACGTTCCACCTTCACCAGGCTCATGGTGAGCGCAACCACAACCCGGCCGCGCTTATTTCTCCGGCAGCCGCTCCAGCGCCCATTCGGCCCACTCCCGGTGCATCTGCGTGAACCGCAGGCCCCACTCCAGCGCGAGCCTGCCGTACACGGACAACGCGTCGTCGCCCCAGTCCACCTGGTCGTCGAGCTTGCGCAGGCGTTCGTGCTCCTCGGCCGCCGTCTCCGTCCAGCGCGCCAGGAACTCCCTCGCCTGGCCCGTTTCGACCGCGTTGAGGAAGAAGACCCGCAGCAGCACCTCGTTCCGGCGGTTCCGCGGCGGGGTCTCCATCAGCCACCGCCGCAGCTCCGCCCGCCCCTCGCCGGTGATCGCGTACTCCTTGCGCCCGCGCGGCCCTTCGGCGACGACCTCCAGCAGCCCGGCGGCGGCGAGCTTGTTCAGCTCGCCGTAGACCTGGCTCTGCGTGGCGGGCCAGACGTCGGTCAGCGCGAGGTCGAACTTCTGCATCAGGTCCCAGCCGCTGGCCGGACCCTCCGCCAGCAGACCCAGCACGGCGTGTCGGAGACTCATGGGCAGATCCTACCTTCCACTCTTGACAGGTCGAAGTCTCACCTTCTAACTTCGACCTGTCAATCTTGGAATGTTGAGGAGTGGTCGATGCACTTTCTGCGGAGTTTCGCCCCCTGGCTGGCGTACGCGGTCCTGGCCAAGGAGGTCGACTGGCGCTACAGCGCTCTGGCGGGCCTCCTGGTGTCGGCGGTGCTCGTCGTCTGGCAACGCCGTCGCCGCACGCCCTGGGACGCGCTGGTCATCGAACTCAGCGGCGCGTTGTTCTTCACACTCCTGACGGTGTTCGCCTTCGCCGCTCCGGACTCCCCGCTGCGCCACGAGATCGTGGCGCTGCCGTCGATCTGGCTCGCCCTCACCGCCTGGGGCTCGCTCGCCGTCGGCAAGCCGTTCACGCTCGGCATCGCCCGCACGATGATCGGGCCCGAGATGTGGGACAACCCGCTCTTCCGCCGCACCAACGCCGTGATCACCGCGGTGTGGGCAAGCGGGTTCACCTTCCACGCCGTCGCGTTGTCGCTCGTGCACGGCACGGTGGGCGTGATCGTGGTGGAGGTCATCGGGTTCGCGGTGCCGGCCGTGTTCACCATCCGCTACCCCGCGATCGTGCGCGCCCGCGCGCTGAAGGAGCTGTCATGACCCGGACGACCTTCCACCTCAAGGGCAACTACGCGCCCGTCACCGACGAGCTGACCGAGTTCGACCTGCCCGTCACCGGCTCGATCCCGCCGGAGCTGACCGGCTGGTACCTGCGCAACGGCCCGAACCCGCGCGACGAGTCCGCGCACTGGTTCGTCGGCGACGGGATGATCCACGGCGTCCGGTTCGAGCAGGGGCGTGCGGCGTGGTACCGCAACCGCTGGGTCCGCACCCGCAGCTTCGAGGACCCATCGGTGCGCCTCTACCGGGAGGACGGCACGGTCGACCGCACGGCGTCTCTCGCCAACACCCACGTCGTGAACCACGCGGGGAAGACCCTCGCGCTCGTCGAGTCCTCGCTGCCGTACGAGATCACGCACGAACTCGACACGGTGGGCCCCTACGACTTCTCGGGCAAGCTCACCACCGCGATGACGGCGCACCCCAAGATCTGCCCGGAAACCGGCGAACTGCACTTCTTCGGTTACGACGTGCGCGAGCCGTACGTGACCTACCACCGGGCCGACGCCCACGGCGAGCTCCAGCTGTCCCGTCCCATCGACGTGCCGGGCGCGACGATGATGCACGACTTCACCCTCACCAGCAGGCACGTCGTGTTCCTCGACCTGCCCGTGGTGTTCAGCCCGGGGCAGGGCATGCCGTACGAGTGGAGCGAAAGCTATGGGGCACGCATCGGTGTGCTGTCGCGGCAGGACCCGCACGGCGAGGTGCGCTGGTTCCCGGTCGAGCCGTGCTACGTCTTCCACACCCTCAACGCCCACGAGGCCGGAGACGCGATCGTGCTGCACGTCGTGCGGTACGCGCACCTGTGGTGGCCGGGGCACGAGGACGGGCCCGCGACGCTGTGGCGGTGGACCGTGGACCTGCGCACGGGCACCGTCCGCGAGGAGCAGCTCGACGACCGGCCGTGCGAGTTCCCTCGCATCGACGACCGGCTCGCCGGGCTCGACGTCCGCTACGGCCACGTCACGGCGGACGACGCGCTCGTGCGTTACGACCTGCACGGCGGCGGCGCCACCGCGCACGAGTTCGGGCCGGGCCGCAAGCCCGGCGAAGCGGTGTTCGCGCCGCCGAACTGGTTGATCACCTACGTGTACGACCGGGCGCGCGACGCCAGCGACGTCGTCGTCCTCGACGCGACGGACCTGCGCGAACCGGTGGCGACCGTGCACCTGCCCGCCCGCGTGCCCGAAGGGTTCCACGGCAACTGGATCGCGGACTGAGCCCGGTTTGCCCGCCCGGCCACCGGGTACTTCCGGGGCATGACGTTGCCCGAGGAGGACCGGCTCCGCACGCTGCTGTCCGATGTGGACTTCCCGTGCGACAGGGCCGAGCTGCTGCGGCAGGCCGCCGCGCAGGGCGCCGACGACGGCACCCTCGGCCACCTCGGCGGCCTGCCCGACCGCACCTACCGCGATCTCGGTGCCGTGACGAGCGCACTGACCGAGGCCGGATGAGAGCGGTCGGAGGTCAGGATGCGCCTGGCCAGGAGTGATCTCGCGAAGCCCGGCATCCGGCGGCGCCGCAGCGGCAAGGGCTTTCGCTACTTCACGCCCGAGGGCGAGCCGCTGCGGGACGAGGAGACGCTGCAGCGCGTGCAGGACCTGGTGATCCCGCCTGCCTGGCGCAAGGTGTGGATCTCACCGCGGCCCAACGGGCACATCCAGGCGGTCGGCATCGACGACGCGGGCCGCAAGCAGTACCTCTACCACGAGCAGTGGCGGCGGGAGCGCGACGAGCAGAAGCACGACCGCGTGCTGCGCCTGGCCAGGTGCCTGCCGAAGTGGCGTGAGCGGGTGGCGGCCGACCTCGACGAGCGCGGGTACACCAGGACCCGCGTGCTCGCCGCCGCGCTGCGCATGCTCGACCGGGGCGTGTTCCGCACCGGCAGCGAGGAGTACGCCGAGGCGAACGGCACGCGGGGTGCGGCCACGCTGCTCAAGGAAGACGTCAGCGTGCGCGGCGACGAGATCACCTTCTGCTACAACGCCAAGGGCAGCATCGAACGCAACCACAGCATCACCGACCCCGAGCTGGCGAAGGTCATCAGGGGGCTGCTGCGGGTGAAGTCCGGTTCGGACCGGCTGCTGGTCTACCGCGACCGGCTCGGCTGGCACGAGGTGCACGCCGAGGCCATCAACGAGCGGTTCAAGGAGCTGGCCGGGGACGAGTTCACCGGGAAGGACCTGCGCACGTGGCACGCGACCGTGCTCGCGGCGGCGGCGTTCGCGGCGGCGGGGCCGGTGAAGTCCCAGCGTGGCCTCAAGCGCACGCAGGCCGCGGTCATGCGGGAGGTCGCCGAGAACCTCGGCAACACCCCTGCCGTGGCGAGGAAATCCTATGTGGATCCACGGGTGGTGAAGGCCTACGAGGAGGGCCTCACCGTGGAATCGGCCCTGCGCCGGCTGGGTGACCGTGGCATCCACGGCGACGAGGACCGGCAGGTGCTGGAACGCGCGGTGATCCGGCTGCTGAACAAGCGGCCCCATGTTTGACCCGCTCCGGCGGAGGTACCACAGCCGGGTGTGGTTGCTGAGACTGCCCGGTGTCTACCGCCCGCAGGCGGACACCCGGTTGCTGTTGAGCGCGTTGCGGGACGCCCGGCTGGGCCGGCCGGCCCGGGCTTTGGATCTGTGCACCGGGTCCGGGGTGGCGGCGATCGCCGCGGCGCGGCACGGCGCCCGGCAGGTGACCGCGGTGGACCGCTACCTGCCCGCCGTGCTGAGCGCCCGGTTCAACGCGCGCATGCGCGGGCTGCCGGTCCGGGTGCGGCACGGCTCGGTGTCCTCCGTGGAGGGCCAGTTCGACCTCATCACCGCGAACCCGCCGTACGTGCCCTGCGCGTCGCCGGATCCCGCGCGCGGGGCGGCACTGGCCTGGGACGCGGGGTTCGACGGCCGCCGGTGCCTCGACGAGCTGTGTGACCGGGCGGCGGACCTGCTCGCGCCGAACGGGACCCTCCTCGTCGTCCACTCCGCACTGTGCGGGGTGTCGATGACCTTGGAATCCTTGCGGGACAAGGGGTTGAAGTCCTCGGTCGTGGCGCGTGCGCTGGAGCCGTTCGGCCCCGTGATGCGCAGCCGCATCGACTACCTGGAAAGCTCGGGCCTCATCGAACCGGGCGAGCGGACCGAAGAGCTGGTGGTGATCCGTGCCGACCGCATCGAACGCTGAACCACGCCGCGTCACGATCGAACAGGGCGGGCCGGTGCTCGTGGAGGGACCGGTGGAGCTGCGGCTGCCCGACGGGTCCACGGTGACCTCGGACCGGTTCGTCGTGGCGGTGTGCGCCTGCCGCCGCAGCAAGCGCTTTCCCTTCTGCGACACCAGCCACCGCAAGAAAGTCCGCGGTTGACCGTCCGGGGCCTCGCCACTGCGGCGAGGCCCCTCCTTTCGTTCAGGACCGCAGTGACGACCGGCCCGAGTGCCACGCCGACAGGACGTGCGTGGCGAACCGGGCCTCGACCAGGTTCGTGGCCTGGATGCCGAACACGACGTCCGCCGCGAGCTCCGGTTCGTCCGCGAGGAGGCCGCCGATCACGTCGTGCCGCATGACCTGTTCGTGCACGGCGTCGGCCTCGATGTGCTCCGTGAAGAACAGCTTGCACGCGTCCGGCGCGGCCAGCCGGTTCAGCGCCTTCTCCATGCGCATCGCGCTCGGCGCCGTCGTGATCTCGGCCGCCGCGAAGTGGCCCACCAGCGCGCCGCGCAGCCGCCGGTGCAGCCCGAACAACGACATCAGGTTGACGACCGCCAGCATGCAGCCCGGCGCCTGGTCCAGGTAGTGCAGGTAGCCCGAGTCCAGCCCGGCGGCGTCCATCAGGTCCGCGTACAGCCGGGAGTGCAGGCGCTCCGCCCGGCCCCCGCCGAACTCGTCGAACTCCACGGCGACCAGCGCGGCCTTCGCCCGGCCGCGCAGCCGCGGGATGACCCACGCGTGCGGGTCGGCCTCCTTGAGGTGGTAGATCGAGCGGAGGGTCAGGTACTCCCGCATGTGCCACCACTCGCCCTGCTCGGCGAGGAAGTGGCTGATGCCGGTGCCGTCGATGGGTTCGACGAGCAGCTCGTCGAGTTCACCGCGCACGTCCTCGCCGCCCGCGGTGTGCGCCCGCAGCCCGGCGAGGAACACGCGCTCCATCGCGCCGCGCAGCCGCAGCAGCTCCGGGTCCCACTCCCACTCCGGGTCCACGCCTGGCAGGCCCTGGTAGTGCAGCTCGTAGCACACGTGCAGCGCCAGCTGCAGGTCCTCGCCGAACGGGTCGGCGTCGCCGGTCACGGGCAGTTCCGGGAAGTCGCCACGCTCGTCCCGGCGCAGCGAGTCCAGCACCGCTTCCGACAAGGGGCCCCTGGCCTCGGGCAGCACGGCAACAGCAGTCGTCATAACGGGTGAATACCCGCGTTTTCCTGCTGCTACGCCTCACCCGTCAGCATTGTGAGCAACGCGGGCAACCCCGCGGCGAGTGCGTGGCGCTGCCGGCGTGCGCCGGTGCCGTCCCGCAGCAGGCGCCGCACCCCTTCGCGCACGAACTCCAGGTCGCCGGTGTCCTCCAGCGCGGGCCGCACGTGCTCCAGCAACGCCGCGACGACGCGCTCCACGGGCACCTGCTGGGCGAGTGCCGGGTGCACGGCGCTGCCGTCGAGGCCGTCCCGTGCCGCGGTCCACACCGCCGCGGCGGCGACCTGTCCGGACAGCCGGGGCGCGGCCAGCCCCTGCGCCAGGTCGGCCAGCGCGCGTCTCACCAGCGCGCGGGACAACAGCGCCTGCAAGACCGCCTCGTCGACGGTCAGCGCGGTGTCCGCGACGCGGAACTCGATGGTGGGCAGCCTGCTCGGCAACCGGACGAGCCAGAACGACATCGCCTCGTCCACCAGTGCACCGCAGTCCACCAGCCGCGCCACTTCGTCGTCGTAAGCGGCGAGGTCGGCGAAGTAGGGCGGCACGCCCGAGCCCGGGAAGCGCGACTGCTGCACCATGCGCCAGCTGCCGTAGCCGGTGTCGCGGCCGTGGTCGAACGGCGAGTTCGCCGACAGCGCCAGCAGCGCGGGCAGCCAGGGGCGCAGGTGGTTGAGCACCGCGACACCCGTCTCCCGGTCCGGCATCCCGACGTGCACGTGGCAGCCGCACGCCTCGTAGTCGGCGACCATCCCCCGGTACAGCTCGTCGATGCGCGCGAACCGGCCGTCGTTCGCGCCCAGCACCGCGGGTCCGGAAAGGACGGACGTGCCGGTGGCGGCGACGGCGGTGCCGTGCAGGCTCGCGGCCTCGCGGAGAAAGCGCCTTCCGCGGCGGAGCTGCGCCCGGAGTTCGTGTCCCGTCGTGCAGATCCCCGTCGCGGATTCCACTTGCGTGGCACGGAGTTCGGGTTGCAGGCTCGCGCCGTCCGGTAGCGGCGGATGTCCTTCGAGCACGCGGGCGGCACGCGGCACGGTGGCGCCCGTGGCGGGGTCGAGGAGCAGGAACTCCTCCTCGACCCCGAGGGTCAGTCCGCCACAGGCGGCAGCGCCCGCGTCGCCGGGCCCTGGACCACCGAGCCGTCCGTGCCGAACCGCGATCCGTGACATGGGCAGTCCCAGGTCCTTTCGGCGTTGTTGAAGGCCACCAGGCAGCCCAGGTGCGTGCACCGGGCGTTGACGCTGCGGACGGTGCCGTCCTCGTCGCGGTAGGAGGCGACGAACTGGGTGCCCCGCCGGGTCACCTTGCCCTCGCCGACGCTCGGCAGCCCGCCCGACGTGACGGCACGCAGGTGGTCGGTCACGAGGTGCTTGGTCACCTGGCCGTTGTTCTCCGCCAGCTTCACCGACGACCGCAGGTCGAAGCGGTAGGGGTCGTACAGGCCGGCGTACTCGCTACCCTCGCCGCGGATCTCCTTGTCCAGCAACAGACCCGCGGCCGTGCCGCCGGTCATCCCCCACTGCCCGAAGCCCGTCGCGACCCACAGGTGGCGCGTGCCCGGGTGGTAGCGACCGACGTACGGGACGGAGTCCAATGTGGACATATCGTGCGCGGACCAGCGGTGCGTCACGCGGCGGACGCCGAAGCGCGTGGCCACGTCCGCGAGCGTCTCGTACCGCGCCTCGACGTCCACGTGCTCGCCGGTGCGGTAGTGCTCGCCGCCGACGATCAGCAGGCCGTCGTAGCCACGCACGGAGTGGTGCGTGTCGGCGTCCAGGTACATGCCGGGCGGCGGGTCACCCTCACCCGTCACCACGAGGTCACGCGTCGGTTCGAGGCGGGCGAAGTACAACCCGCGGTCGAGGATCGGGTAGTGCGTGGCGATCACGACGTCGGCGGCGCGCACCTGGCCGCCGCGCACGTGGACGGTCGGCACGGGGCGCTCGTCGACGCGCTGCACCCGGGCCTGCTCCAGGATGGTGCCGCCGAGGCCCTCGATCGCCGCGGCCAGGCCGAGCAGCCATTTGCGCGGGTGGAACTGCGCCTGCTCGGTGACGCGCACGGCGCCCACGACGTCGACGGGCAGGTCCACGTCCGTCACGAAGGTCGCGGGCAGGCCGGCCTCCTGTGCGGCGTCGGCCTCCTCCTTGAGCTTGCCGACCTGCTTGTCCCGGGTGGAGTAGACGTAGCTGTCCCGCCGCTCGAAGTCGCAGTCGATGCCCAGCTCCGCCGAGGTGCGCTCGATCCAGTCGATGGCGTCGGACTGGCTGCGGGCGTACTGGCGCGCGCCGTCGGTCCCCTTGCGGGACTTGAGCGTGGCGTACTTGAGGCCGTGCTGGGCGGAGACCTTGGCGGTCGTGTGCCCGGAGACGCCGCCCGCGACCTGCCCCGCCTCGGCGACGAGCACCGAGCGGCCCGCGTTGAGCAGCGCGTACGCCGTGGTCAGGCCGGCGATCCCGGCCCCGATGACGACCACGTCGACCTCGGTGGGCAGGGGCCGGGTGGCCCGGTCGGGCGACGGGGCGGTGTCGACCCACAGTGACAGGGGCGGGGGCAGCTGCATGGCCGGGGAATGCCCAGGCCGGGAGGGGAGAAAACCTGGCGGGGCGGCTGGGGTGGGGGTTCGCGGGGCGGGGGTGGGTTCGGCGGCCGGTGGGGTGGGGTGGGTTCGGTGGCCGGTGGGCCGGTGGGGTGGGGTCTTGGTGGGGGGCGGGGGGCTCAGGGCGGGTGGGGTGGCTCCGGGACGGCGCGCCTGACTTCGGCGCCTCCGAGGCCCTCGCCCGCCCGGGGGCGGTAGCCCAGGGCGGGGGCCGCGGGGCGGCGCGCCTCGTCTCGGCGCCTCCGGCTCGCCCGGCTGTAGCCCAGGGCGGGCGTCGCCCCCGCCTGCGCGGCGGTATGCCTCGCCTCCGCGCCTCCGAAACCCCGGCCTCTGTGGCAGTGGTAGCCCAGCGTGGACGGCTGCGGCTGAGACCCGGCCTCAGCGAGCCAGGCCTCACCAGGGCGCCTCTGAGACCCCCGCCCTGCCCAGCGGCGGTAGCCCGTGGCGAGCCGCACGGGCCAGACCTGGCCTCCGGAGCGGCGTAGCCCAGGGCGAGCGCTGCGACCGAACCCGGCCCGCGCGCGGCGGCATGCCTCGCCTCCGCGCGCGCCGCCCGGCGGCGGCAGGCCACCGCGAGCCGTGCGGGCGAGACCCGGCCTCCGCAGCGGCATGCCCCACCCCCAGCGCCGTCGAGACCCCGCCCTGCCCAGCAGCCGTAGCCCAGCGCGAACGCTGCGGCCCGGACTCCGCGGCGGCCCGGCCGCCGCGGGCGGCCCGCCCGGCGCCGCGGCCCCACCGCCAACCGCGGCCTCACCTCCGGCGTTTGACCACCCGCCAGTTCGCGCTGCGCTTGCCTGGCTCGTACTCCGAATCCAGCCGCTTGGCGGTCACCCCGGTGAGGCCGTTGTCCAGCGCCGCCGCCAGGACGTCTGCTCCGCCGCCGACGTAGTGCTGCGGCACGCGCCAGCTCTCGCCCTCCAGGTGGAGCTTGCGCAGCCGCTGGCGCCGCCGCGAGTACGGCTGGTCCAGTTGCGACCGCCCGTCCAGGTGCAGCACGTCGAACGGCAGGTACAGCACCGGGGCACTGCTGACCAGGCGTTTCGCGCTGCGGGCGTCCGGGGCCTCGGTGCGGCGGCGCAGCGCGTCGGGGCTGGGGCGGCCATCGTCCATGGCGATCAGTTCGCCGTCCAGCAGCACCTCGGTGGCTCCCAGTTCCTCGCCGAGCCCCTTCAACTCCGGGTACAGGTCGGTGATCTCGTGGCCGTCGGCGTGCCGCACCTCGATCCGGCCGCCCTCCACCCGGACCTGCGCCCGCTCCCCCTCCCAGAGGAACTCGTACGCCCAGCCGTCGTCATCCGGGGGCAGGCCGCCCTTGCGCGGCAGCATCGGCTGCACGAACACGGGTAACGCGGCGAAGTCCTTGCGCTGCGGCGGATCCACGCGCCGGACGATCCAGTCCCGCTGTTCCTCCGCCGAATGCCGGTTCACGAACACGTACTTGCCGCGCACCCGCGAACCGTGCAACACCACCTCGACCTTGTGGTCTCCCCAGTGCAGCGTCTCGTAGTGCCCGCGGTCCCAGATCTTCATCACGCCGCCGCCGTACTCCCCGGCGGGGATCGTGCCCTCGAAAGTCGCGTACTCCAACGGGTGGTCCTCGGTGTGCACGGCGAGCCGCGGGGTGTCCGGCAGCGGCGGCAGCCCCTTCGGCACGGCGAACGACACCAGCACGCCCTCACGCTCGAAACGCACGTCCCAGTGCAGGCGCCGGGCGTGGTGTTCCTGGATCACGAACGTGTCGTCGTTCCCGCGTGGCAAAGCTTCTTCGGCAGGCACCGGTTCCGGAGTCCGCCTGGGATTCCGTTTCCTCCGGTACTCGCTGAGGTCGGCCACAGCACGCACAGTACCGAATGGGGGGAGGGTTTATCCCTCTCCGCGCTCGGGGACCCGAATGGCCGAGATACGGAGGAGGAGCGAGTGGAGACCAAGAACATTTTCGTGGTGGGCCTGGACGACCCCAACCTGAGAACGCTGCGGCGGGTGCCGGGAGCCGAAAACTACCGGTTCCACCCGGTGCTCACGTTGTCGGAGATCCAGGAGGGGGAGATCCGCATCGCCGAACTGATCGACAAGGCCATCCAGCGGCTCGACGAGTTCGACGGCGACATCGACGCGATCGTCGGCTACTGGGACTTCCCCGTCACGTCGATCGTGCCCATCCTCAGCAAGCGCTACGGCGTGCCGCACCCGGACCTCGAAGGCGTGATCCGCGCCGAGCACAAGTACTGGAGCCGCCTCGAACAGGCCAAGGTGATCGACAACCTGCCGAAGTTCGCGCTCGTGGACCTCGACGGCGACGAGAAACCGCCCGCCGACCTGGACTTCCCGATGTGGCTGAAGCCGGTGAAGTCGTTCTCCTCCGAACTGGCCTTCAAGGCCGACGACGAGCAGGAGTTCGCCGACGCCGTGGAAAAGATCCGCGAGGGCATCGACCGGGTCGGCAAACCGTTCCAGTACGTGCTCGACCACGCACCGGAACTGCACCTGCCATCGGAGGTCGCGGACGCCGGTGCGCTCGCGTGCCTCGCCGAGGAATCGCTCGTCGGCGAACAGGCCGCGACGGAGGGGTACGTGCACGACGGCGAAGTCGTGCTCAACGGGGCGCTCGACTCGATAAACTACCCCGGCACGCCCTGCTTCCTGCGCCACCAGTACCCCTCGCAGCTGCCCGAGGAGGTGGTGGACAAGATGCTCGACGTGTCGAAGAAGGTGATCGAGCAGCTCGGCATGAACAACTCCACCTTCTCCATCGAGTTCTTCGCCTGCCCCGACACCGGCGAGGTGAACGTGCTGGAGGTCAACGCCCGGCACTCGCAGTCGCACGCGGAGATGTTCGAGTTCGTCGACGGCGTGCCCAACCACCACTGCATGGTGCAGCTGGGCCTGGGCAACCTGCCGGAAATGCCGCGGGGGCAGGGGAAGTACAAGATCGGCGCCAAGTGGTACCACCGCCGGTTCGAAGACGGCATCGTGCGCCGCCTGCCCACGCGGGAGGAGATCGAGCGGATCCAGCGTGACATCCCCGGCGTGGTCGTGGACCTCGTGCCGCGGGAGGGTCAGCGACTGTCCGATATGGACGCACAGGACAGCTACAGCTACGAGCTGGCGTTCGTCTACGTCGGCGCGGACAGCGAGGCGGAACTGAAGGAGAAGTACCAGCGGACGGTCGACGCGCTGCACTTCGAGTTCGAGGAGGTCTGAGACTTGCGGGCGGTCAGCTCACTGCCGTACGAGATCGCCGAGTCCGAGCACGTCTGGATACCGGTTTCGGACGGCACCCGCCTCGCCGCGCGGATCTGGCGGCCGGTCTGCTCCGACGACCAGCCGGTGCCCGGCATCCTGGAGTACATCCCTTACCGCAAAAGGGATCTGACCGCCGGGCGCGACTCCATCCACCACCCCTACCTCGCCGGGCACGGCTACGCGTGCGTGCGCGTCGACATCCGCGGCACGGGTGAGTCCGAGGGCGTGCTGGTCGACGAGTACCTGGAGCAGGAGCAGCGCGACGCCGAGGACGTGCTGGAGTGGATCGCGAACCAGCCGTGGTGCGACGGGAAGACCGGCATGATGGGCATTTCCTGGGGCGGGTTCAACTCGCTCCAGGTCGCCGCGCGCAAACCGCCGAGCCTGCGGGCGATCGTGATCTCGTCGTTCACCGACGACCGGTACAACGACGACTTCCACTACATGGGCGGCTGCATGCTGTCGGACAACCTCGCCGAGGCCGGCACGATGTTCGCCTACAGCACGCTCCCGCCGGACCCCGCGCTGGTCGGGGACCGCTGGCGCGACATGTGGGCCGAGCGGATCGAGGCGGTCGGCCCGTGGGTCGACGAATGGCTGCGGCACCAGCGGCGTGACGACTACTGGCGGCACGCCTCGGTGTGCGAGAACTACTCCGACGTCCAGGTGCCCGTGCTCGCCTCCAGCGGCTGGGCGGACGGCTACTCCAACGCCGTCACCCGGCTGCTGGCGAACCTCGACGTGCCGCGCAAGGGCCTGATCGGGCCGTGGTCGCACCGGTACCCGCACCTCGGCGAGCCCGGGCCGGCCATCGGCTACCTGCAGGAGGTCGTGCGCTGGTGGGACCACTGGCTCAAGGACGCGGACAACGGCGTGCTGGACGGCCCGATGCTGCTGGCCTGGATGCAGGACAGCGTGCCGCCGTCGACCGCGTACGAGGACCGGCCGGGCCGCTGGGTCGGGGAGCCGCACTGGCCGTCACCGCACATCAAGCCGGAGAAGTACTGCCTGGCGCCGCACCGGATCGCCCGGCCGGGCGAGGAGATCCCCGAACGCGGGCTGAGCGTCGAGTCGCCGCTGTCGGTGGGCCAGTTCGCCGGGAAGTGGGCGTCCTACAACGCCCCGCCGGACCTGCCCTACGACCAGCGGGAGGAGGACGGCGGTTCGCTGGTGTTCGACACCGACGAGCTGACCGAACCGTGTGAGATCCTCGGCGCACCCGTCGTGCACCTCGACGTCTGCGCGGACAAGCCGGTGGCGATGGTGGCCGCGCGGCTGTCCGACGTGGCGCCGGACGGGCGCGCGACGCGGGTGACGTACGGGTTGCTCAACCTGACCCACCGCGACGGGCACGACGACCCGCAGCCGCTGGAACCCGGAAAGCGCTATCACGTCGAGCTGACCTTGAACGGGATGGCGCAACGGTTCCCCAAGGGCCACCGCATCCGGCTGTCACTGTCCACTTCGTACTGGCCGCTCGCGTGGCCGCCGCCGGAGGCCGCGACGCTGACGGTGTTCACGGGGTCGAGCAACCTGACCCTGCCGGTCCGGCCGACGAACGAGGCCGACGAGGTGGGCGCGCACGTGTTCGGCGAGCCGGAGGGCGCCCCGCCCCTGCCGACGACGCAGGTCCGGCCCGGCAGGCAGAAGTGGCAGGTGTCGCGTGACCTGGTGAACTACGAGCAGACGCTGGAGATCCTCAAGGACTCGGGCACCAAGCGGTTCGACGACATCGACCTGGAGGTGTCACGTCGTGCGTACGAGCGCTACACGTCGGTGGCGGACGACTTCGCGTCGCCGGCGGGTCAGACGGACTGGTCGATGACCTTCCGGCGGGGTGACTGGGAGGCCAGGACGGACACGAAGATCCTGCTCACGTGCACGCCGGAGGAGTTCGTGCTGCACGCGAGCCTGGACGGGTACGAGGGCCCGCACCGGGCGTTCTCGCGGAACTGGCGGTACACCTTCCCGCGCGACCACGTGTGACGGACGGCGGGCTCGGGTACCCGACCCGCTGTGAAACCGAGCTTGCACGCCAGAGCGATGATCGCGGCGATGCGGCTGACGCGGCGGAAGCAAACGTTTGCCGACATCGCGAAGCTGCACAAGAGCCTGGAGCCGAGGCAGCGGCCCGCGGACGCGGAGCCGCCCGCCTCGGTCCAGGAGCAGGTCCTGGTGACGAAGCAGGAGATCCACGACCGCCCGGTCTACACGCTGCGGCCGCGGCGGGGCTACTCCTCGCGGCACGTGCTGTACTTCCACGGTGGTGCGTACGTGCACCAGATCCAGAAGGACCACTGGTCGTTCCTCACGCGACTCGTCACCGCGACGGGCTGCACGGCGACCGCACCGCTCTACCCGCTCGCGCCCGACCACCGCTACGACGACACGATCTCGATGGTCAAGGCGGTGTACAAGGAGAAGCTGAGCGGCCTGCCCGGCGACGACCAGATCCTCATGGGCGACTCGGCGGGCGGCGGCCTCGCGCTGGTGCTGGCGCAGTCGCTGCGGGACGAGGGCAGCCCGCAGCCGAAGGAGGTCGTGCTGCTTTCGCCGTGGCTCGACATCACGATGAGCGACCCGGCGCAGCAGGAGTACGACCGGCACGACCCGTACCTGGCGATCAACGGCCTGCTGGAGGCCGGACGGCTGTACGCGGGCGGGCTGGATCCGAGCGATCCGCTGGTCAGCCCCTTGAACGGGGACGTGACGGGGCTGGGTTCGCTGAGCGTGTTCGTCGGCACCCGTGACGTGCTGCTGTCGGACGCGCGGCGGTTCCGGGCGAAGGCGGCGGCCCACGGTGTCCCGGTGGAGTACTGGGAGTACGAGGACATGTTCCACGCCTGGATGATCGCGAGCTTCCCCGAGGCGAAGCAGGCTTCGGGGCGGATCGCGGACCTGGTCGTCAGAGGAGGCCGCACGTGACGGTACCGACCGCTTCCCGGCTCGACACCCTGAAAGTGGCGACCGGGGTGCTCGGCCCGGTGCTCGCCGGCGGGGTCATCAAACGGCGGCCGAAGGTGATGGGGCTGCTGGAGAAGGCGCAGGCCGACACCTCGGCCGTGCAGATCCTGCAGGACCTGCGGGCGAAGTACGCGGCCCCGCTGGTGCGGCTGGCGGTGCCGGGGCGGTCGTTCGCGCTGGTGCTGTCCGCCGACGAGGTGGGGCACGTGCTGGCCGAGTCGCCGGAGCCGTTCAGCCCGGCGAACCTGGAGAAGCGGCGGGCGCTGGAGAAGTTCCAGCCGCACGGCGTGCTGATCTCGGAGGGACCGGAGCGGGCCCGGCGGCGGGAGTTCACCGAGCGCGCGCTGGAGACGCCGCAGCCGCTGCACCACCTCACGCCGGTGGTGCTGCGGAAGGTGCAGGAGGAGGTCGCGGTGCTGCCCACGTCCGGGGTGCTGGACTGGAACCAGTTCGCGGGCGTGTGGTGGCGCGCGGTGCGCCGCATCGTCCTCGGTGACGCGGCACGGGACGACGACACCACGACGGAACTCCTGGGGCGGCTGCGGTCGTCGGCGAACTGGTCCTACCTCTCGCCGAGGCACAAGGGCCTGCGCGAGCGGACACTGGCACGCGTGCGTGCCCACCTCGCGCGTGCCGAGGCCGGGAGCCTGGCCGAAGCGGCCGGGACAACGGAGGAAGACGCAGTCGACCAGGTCGGCCACTGGCTGTTCGCGTTCGACGCGGCGGGCATGGTCACCTTCCGCACGCTCGGCATGCTGGCGACGCACCCGCACGCCCGGCAGCTGGCGCTCGAGGAGGTCCCGTCCGCGCCAGACCTCCCGTACCTGCGCGCGAGCGTCCTGGAGACGGTCCGCCTGTGGCCGACAACCCCAGCGATCCTCCGCGACACGACGAAGGAGGTCGAAGGCCTCCCGGAGGGCACGGGCCTGCTGATCTTCGCCCCGTTCTTCCACCGGGACGACCAGAACCTGCCCTACGCACACAGCTTCGCCCCCGACATCTGGCTCGACGGGCGGGCGCAGGAGAACCCGGCACTGGTCCCGTTCAGCGCAGGCCCCGGCGAATGCCCCGCACGGAACCTGGTGCTGATGGTGACGAGCGTCTTCCTGGCGAAGATGCTGGAAACGCGGGACTACCTGCTCACCTCAGGACAGCAACTGGGCCCCGCCACCCCCCTACCGTCCACACTGGACAACTTCGGCATGACGTTCTCGGTGCGGCCGAAGCGATAGCGACACCCGGCACCCACAGACACCCGGCGATGCGAAGCGAGCAAAGGCCCACCGCCCGGCCCTCCCCCGACCCCGATCCCCAGCTGCCTTAGCGGTTGGCTCACCGGGATGCTCCTATGGTTGTCAAGGGATGTTTGTGCTGGTGGTGGGGTGGTGGAGGGTGTTGTAGATTTCGCGGGCTAGGTAGCGTTTGAGGCAGCGGATGATGTCTTGTGTGGATAGTCCTTGGTGGGTGCGGCGGGTTTTGTAGGCCTGGGTTCGGGGGTCCCAGCGGAGTCGGGACAGGGCGATGCGGTAGAGGGCGGCGTTGGCTTGGCGGTCGCCGCCGCGGTTGAGGCGGTGGCGGTCGGTGCGGCCGGAGGAGGCGGGGATGGGGGCGACTCCGCACAGGTGGGCGAACGCGGCCTCGGAGCGTAGCCGGTCCGGGTTGTCTCCCGCTGTGAGCAGGAGCTGTCCGGCGCAGTCGGGTCCAACACCGGGCAGGGCGAGCAGGGCGGGGTTGAGGAGGTTGACCAGGCCGGTGATGGCGGTGTCGAGCTGGTCGATTTCTGCGGTGAGGTGCTGGTAGCGGACGGCGAGGTGGTGCAGGGCCAGACGCACCGCGACGGTGGGATCGGTCAGGCCGGGACTGGTGTCCGGGGCGGGGGCGCAGAGGGTGATGATGGCCGGCAGGCGCCGTCCGCGCAGCTGGTCGCGTAGCGGCTCGGGGGCGGTCACCAGCAGGGCATGGACCTGCTGGGCCACGATCTTGCGGGCGGTGACCGCCGAACGGCGGGCGATCCGGAGCGCGCGCAGGGCCTCGAGGTGGCCGTCCCGGTTTTTCGGGGTGCTGATCCGTTCCCCGGTCAGCGCCGCGCGGGCGGCGGCTTCGGCATCGATCGGGTCGGACTTGCCCCGTGCCCGTCGTGTCCGCCGGTCCGGGCGATCCACCTCTACCACCGTGATCTGCCGGCCGGTCAGATACCGGGTCAGGCCCGCACCATAGGCACCGGTGCCTTCCACCCCCACTATGCGCAGCGCACCGAACGATTCCAGCCACCGCGCCAGCTGTGCGTATCCGGGCCCGGTCGCGGGGAAGGTCTGCACGCCCAGCAGCTGGCCGGTCGTGGCCAGCACCGCCGCCGCGGTATGGGTGTCGCGGTGGGTGTCCACCCCGCCCACCACATCCCCGGCCTCCTGGCCAGGGATGTCAGCAGCCCCGGATTGTGTCATCGTAGTCATGGCCATCCTGTTCATTCCGGGAGACAAGGGCCGCACTCACCGGGCCGGGGCGGATGGACAAGACAGTGACGGGTCGCCTGCGGCAACAGGCTCCTATGAAGTCACACCACCCCGCCCGGTGAGCACACGCGACCACCAGCCCGGCAGGACAAATCCCGGCAAAGACACCACAGGTCAGTCAAGGGTCGAGTCACACACCGAACCAGCAGCCACGCACCCATCATCCTCACTGTCAAGGGTGGCGCAGCCATCGCGAAGCGACGCCGAAGGCGCCCTTGACGCGGTGAGCCAACCGTTAAACGATCAAGGGGATGGGGCGGGGGTGGGCCTACTCGGCAGGGCGGCCACGCCCGGTGGACCCCGGTGCCTGGGCTCTTGAGTGCGGCAGGGATCAAAGACAAAAGAAAAAAGAATGCCTCGCCGGCGGGCAATACCGCTAAGTTAGGCGGTTTGGGTGAGGAGTCGGATGCGTGGT
>NZ_BAABIB010000028.1:0-2019 GCF_039542405.1 Amycolatopsis dongchuanensis | reverse complement strand
CGTCACCCGATCCCTCACCGCCTACGACCACTGACCGAGTTACGCATTACTCGTCTAGGGCCAGCCACTTCCCCACCACCGCCCTCAATGGACACGCTCCGCGTGACGCCTAGTATCAGGCCCGTGACAGCACTGTTGACCCGCCCGTCCCCGGACCCGGTGGAGGCCCTGCGCCCGCCGACCGACCGCGAGGCGACGCTGCTCGGCAGGCCGATGCCCGCCGACCGGCTGCGGGGCTGGGTCGTCACGCTCGTGCTGGGCGCGCTCGCGGCGATCACGCGGTTCCAGAACCTGGGGTTCCCGACCGACAAGGGCACCCCGATCTTCGACGAAAAGCACTACGTGCCGCAGGCGTGGCAGATGCTGCGCAACGGCTGGTTCGAGGACAACGCCGGGTACGAGCTCGTGGTGCACCCGCCGCTCGCGAAGCAGCTGATCGCGCTGGGCGAGTGGATGCTCGGCTACAACGGCTGGGGCTGGCGGTTCGCCTCCGCGCTCGCCGGGACGGTCATCGTGGTGCTGGTGGTGCGCGCGGCCCGGCGGCTGACGCGGTCGACGCTGCTCGGGGCCGTCGCGGGCATCCTGGTGATCTGTGACGGGGTGCTGTTCATCCAGTCGCGGATGGGGATGCTGGACATCTTCATCGCGTTGTTCTCGTTCGCGGCGTTCGCCTGCCTGCTGGTGGACCGGGACCAGGTGCGGCAGCGGCTGGCGGTCGCGGTGCGCGAGGGCTGGGCGGACGAGTCGCCGTGGGGGCCGCGGCTGGGGTTCCGGTGGTGGCGGTTCGCGGCGGGGGTGTGCGTCGGGCTGACGTTCGCGGTGAAATGGTCCGGGCTGTACTACATGGCGTTCTTCGGGCTGCTCGTCGTCGGCTTCGACGTGGCGGCGCGGCGCGCGGCGGGCGTGCCGAGGCCGTGGCTGGGCACGCTCCGGCGGGACGTGCTGCCCGCGCTGTGGGCGATCGTGGCACTGCCCGCGTTGATGTACGTGGCGAGCTGGTGGGCGTGGTTCGCGAGCGAGTCGGCGACCGACCGGCACTACACGGAGATCAAGGGCATCGCCCCGGGTTTCTGGGGCTGGGTCCCCCCGGCGCTGCGCTCGCTCGGTGACTATTCGATGAACGTGCTGCACTTCCACGAAACCCTGGTGACGCCGAAGAACGATCCGCACCCGTGGGAGTCGAAGCCGTGGACCTGGCCGATGGGCCTGCGGCCGATGTTGTACTACTACGAGTCGGGCACCACGACGTGCGGCAGCACGGACTGCGTCCAGGCCACGATGCTCATCGGCACGCCCGCGACGTGGTGGCTGGCCTTCCCGATGCTGGGCTGGGGCCTGTGGCGCTGGCTGTTCCGGTTCGACTGGCGTTACGCGGCCGTGCTCGTGGGCTATTTCGCGGGCTACCTCCCGTGGTTCACGAACATCGACCGGCAGATGTACTACTTCTACGCCACCCCGATGGCCCCGTTCCTCGCACTGGGCCTGACACTCGCGCTGGGCCAGATACTCGGCAGCGCGAAGCGGGGTTTCGAGCGCAGGGGGACGGGACTGCTCGTGGTGGCCCTGTACGTGGGTCTCGTGGTGGCCAACTTCGCCTGGCTGTGGCCGATCCTGAACGGGGATTCGATCTCGGGAGGCCACTGGCAAGCAGAACTGTGGCTCCCCAGCTGGCGGTAAGCAGTACCAGCCACACAACCACCACCCGGCAACGGAACGCGAGCGGCCACACCGCCCACACCCACCCCCGCCCCGATCCCCAGCCGCACTTACGGCCGATCCGCCGGGTCAAGAGTGGGCGAAGCCCATCCCGAAGGGACGCCGAAGGCGCTCTTGACGCGACGGATCGGCCGTGAACACTCAAGGATCGGGGCGGGGGTGGGGCCGCTCAGCAGGGCGCGCAGCGCCCGGTGAACCCCGGTACCCGGGCACTCAAGCGACCAGGGAAAAAGAAAAAGAATGCCTCGCCGGCGGGCAATACCGCTAAGTTAGGCGGTTTGGGTGAGGAGTCGGATGCGTGGT
>NZ_BAABIB010000027.1:0-23186 GCF_039542405.1 Amycolatopsis dongchuanensis | reverse complement strand
CGGGGCGAGAGGGGTCGTGCGGCAATCCGAGAACAGCGGCGCGGCCGCACGGCGGCCGGACGGCGGGCAAGGGCGGCAACGCGAGGCGGCCGGACGCCGAGCGAGAGCGGCGAGCGGTGCGGCGCGAGGCGACCGCACGCCGGGCAAGGGGGCGACACGGCGCGAGGTGGCTGGACGGCGGGCCAGGGCCGCAGCGCGAGGCGACCGGATGCCGGGCAAGGGGCGGGCGCGGCCGGGCGAGAGCGGCGGTGCGGCCGGACCGGACAAGAGGGGCGGTGCGGCCGCGAGGCGGCCGCACACCGGACAAGGGCAGCAGCGCGAAGCGGCCAGACACCGGGCGAGAGCGGCGGCGCGCCCGCGAGAGAGCGACCGCACACCGGACGAGGGCGGCTGGGAGACCAAGCCGCGACACAGCGGCATCGAGCCACGCAAGGACCCCGTACGCCCCCTCCAGCCAACCCCCACCCCCAGAAGCGCCCGGGAGAATCAGTCGGCCGGGACCAGTTCGCCCCTTAGCTGCGACGCCGTCGAGACCACCAGCATCAGCAGGGTGCCCAGCGCCGCCACGTCGAGACCCTGCGCCGGGAACGCGTACCGCAGCGTCAGGTCCAGCCCGCGGTCCGTGTGCGAGACCCCCAGCGTGCCGAACAGCCCCTGCCCCGCGCGCTCCGCCGCCGACGCCGCGATGCCCGGCTTGTCCGGCAGGTCCCACGCCACCACGCACGTCAGGCTCAGCACCGTGAGCCCCTCCGCCAGCTGCGTCGACTGGATGACCGCGGGCACGCCGGCGTGCGAGAACGTCAGCGCACCGTCATCGTCGACGTGGACCTCCAGGTAGCGCTCCAGCGCCTCACGGGCCCGGCTCAGCAGCTCCGCGGTGGTCGCGGCTTCGGTCGTCATGAGGCACCTTTCGCGGCGGCGGCAGCGTCGACCGCGGCACCGAACCGGCGGTCGCGCTTGGCGAACTCCAGGCAGGCGGCCCACAGCTGGCGCCGGTCGAAGTCGGGGAACAGCGTGTCCTGGAAGACGAACTCGGCGTACGCCGACTGCCACAGCATGAAGTTCGACGTCCGCAGCTCGCCGGACGGGCGCAGGAACAGGTCTACGTCGGGCATTTCGGGCTGGTACAGGTACTTCGCCAGCATCCGCTCGTCGACCTTGTCCGGGTTGATCTTGCCCTCGGCCGCGAGCTGCGCGATGCGGCGCGTCGCATCGGCGATCTCTGCCCTGCCGCCGTAGTTGACGCACATCGTCATGTTCAGCAGCGTGTTGTGCTTGGTCTTCTCCTCCGCGGCCTGCAGCTCCTTGATGACGCTGCGCCACAACCGCGGGGTGCGCCCCGCCCACCGGATGCGGACCCCGATCGAGCCGAGGTAGTCCACCTGGCGGCGGATCGTGTCGCGGTTGAAGCCCATCAGGAAGCGCACCTCTTCGGGGCTGCGCTTCCAGTTCTCGGTGGAGAAGGCGTAGACGGACAACCACTTGACGCCCAGCTCGACCGCGCCGCTGGCGACGTCGATCATCACGGCCTCACCGCGCTTGTGGCCCTCGATGCGGGGCAGGCCGCGCTGGTTGGCCCAGCGCCCGTTGCCGTCCATGACGAGCGCGACGTGGTTGGGCACCAGCTCCGCCGGGATCTCCGGCGGCCGCGCACCGGAGGGGTGCGGGTCCGGCGCCCGCAACGCCGCCACGGCGGTGTCCTGACGTCCCCTGCGCAGCACCTGTATTCGCCTCCCGTAGCTCGCTTCCGCCGTCCGACCCTACTTGCCCCCGGGCGGCGCATCGCGGCCACGCCCTAACCCCCGCCCGCGGCGACCTCCCGCGCGCGGCGTTCGACCAGCGGCAGCGAACGAAGCTGCCGTTCCAGGTGCCACTGCAGGTGCGCGGCGACCAGGCCGCTCGCGTCCCGCCGGGCACCCTGCACCGCGGCCTCCGCCACGTCCCAGTTGCCGTGCAGCAACGCGTCCAGCAGCACCAGCACCTCCGGCGCGGGGTGCACGGCGCCGGGCGCCCGGCAGGTGCCGCACAGCGACCCCCCGGACTGGACGCTGAACGCGCGGTGCGGCCCCGGCAGCCCGCAGCGCGCGCACTCCATGATCGCGGGCGCCCAGCCCGCGAACGCCATCGCGCGCAACAGGAACGCGTCGAGCACCAGCGACGGGTCGCGTTCGCCCTCCGCGAGCGCCCGCAACGCGCCCGTGACCAGCAGGTACAGCCGGACCGCGGGCTCGCCCTCCTCGGCGGTGAGGCGGTCGGCCGTCTCGGCGATCGCGCTCGCCGCGGTGTAGCGCTGGTAGTCACCGACCAGGGGCAGCGCGAACGCGTCCACGGTCTGCACCTGGGTGATCACGTCGAGCGTGCGGCCGGTGTAGAACTGCACGTCCACGTGCCCGAACGGCTCGAGCCGCGCCCCGAAGCGCGACGTGGTGCGGCGCACCCCCTTGGCGACGGCGCGCACCTTGCCGTGCCTGCGGGTGAGCAGGGTGATGATCCGGTCGGCCTCACCCAGCTTGTGCACCCGCAGCACCACACCGGTGTCGCGGTAGAGACTCACCCCGACATCTTCTCACGCGGGTACGACAGAACTCAGAAACCGAGCCGCCGCAGCTGCTTCGGGTCGCGCTGCCAGTCCTTCGCGACCTTCACGTGCAGGTCGAGGTAGACCTTCGTGCCCAGCAGCGCCTCGATGTGCCGCCGGGCCTCCGAACCCACCGTCCGCAGGCGTTCTCCCTTGTGCCCCAGGATGATGCCCTTCTGGCTGGGCCGCTCGACGTACAGGAACGCGTGCACGTCCACCATGTCGTCACGGCCCTCGTGCGGCAGCATCTCCTCGACGGTCACGGCGATCGAGTGCGGCAGCTCGTCCCGCACGCCCTCCAGCGCCGCCTCGCGGATCAGCTCCGCGACGAGCGTCTGCTCGGGTTCGTCGGTGAGGTCGCCGTCCGGGTACAGCTGCGGGCCCTCGGGCAGCCGCGCCACGAGCAGGTCTTCGAGGTCCTTCACCTGGAAGTCGTCCACCGCGGACACCGGGATCAGGTCGGCGAAGTCCAGCACCTCCTGCAACGCGAGCAGCTGGTCGGCGACCTGCTGGCGGCCCACGAGGTCGGTCTTGGTGACGATGCCGATCACCGGCGTGCGCTTCGCGATCTTGCGCAGCTCCGCGGCGATGAACCGGTCCCCGGGACCGATCTTCTCGTTGGCGGGCACGCAGAACCCGACGACGTCCACTTCGGACCACGTCGAGTGCACGATGTCGTTGAGCCGCTGCCCCAGCAGCGTGCGGGGCCGGTGCAGGCCGGGGGTGTCCACGATGACCAGCTGCGCGTCCTCGCGGTGCACGATGCCGCGGATCGCGTGCCGGGTGGTCTGCGGCTTGCTGGAGGTGATCGCGACCTTGCTGCCGACGAGCGCGTTGGTCAGGGTGGACTTGCCGGCGTTGGGGCGGCCGACGAAGCAGGCGAAACCGGAGCGGTGGGTCACTGCACGACTTCCTGCACGTCACCGGAGAGGTCGGCGCGGAAGATCGGCGCCGCCACCGCGAGGTCCCGCACCGCCTGCACCGAGGCGCCGTCCACCAGCGGCCGGTCCGTCACGACCGCCGCCGCTTCGAGGCCCTCGGCGCCGCTGGACACCGCCGCCGCGATCGCCGCCTGCAGCGCGGTGACCTGGAACGACGGCAGCTCGACCGTGGTCGCCGCGTACGTGCGGCCGTCGGTGTCGCGCACCGCGGCCCCCTCCGCGGCCTGCGTGCGGGCCCGTGCCGACCGGGCGAGCACCACGATCTTCTCGTCCTCCGGCTCCAGCTCGGCCATCAGTCCACGCTCCCGTCCCGTTCGTCCGTGTTGCCGGTCATCACCCTACGACCGGCTATCGCGTCGTCCGCCGCGCGGACCACCACGGTCGTGATCCGCATCCGGCCGCGGCGGTCCTTGCCGCCCTCGGCGTGCAGGCGCAGGCCGTCGACCTCGGCCTCGGCACCGGGCAGCGGCACGCGGCCGAGGCGCTGGGCGAGCAGCCCGCCGACGGTCTCCACGTCGTGGTCGTCCAGCTCGATGCCGAACAGCTCGCCGAGGTCGTCCACGCTCAGCCGTGCCGACACCCGCACCGACTTGTCGTCGAGGTGCTCGACCGGCGGCCGTTCCTCCACGTCGGACTCGTCGGTGATCTCGCCGACGATCTCCTCCAGGATGTCCTCGATGGTCAGCAGTCCGGCCGTACCGCCGTACTCGTCCACCGCGATCGCCATGTGGTTGTGGGAAAGCTGCATCTCGCGCAGCAGGTCGTCGAGGCGCTTGGAGTCGGGCACGAAGCTCGCCGGGTACATCAGCTGCTCCACCGGTTTCGCCGCGCCGTCGTCGAGCGAGGCCCGCACGAGGTCCTTGAGGTTGACCACGCCGAGGATGTCGTCGACGGACTCGCCGATGACCGGGATGCGCGTGAACCCGGTGCGCAGCGACAGCGCGAGCGCCTGGCGCACGGTCTTGTCCTGCTCGATCCAGATGATCTCGGTGCGCGGCACCATGACCTCGCGCGCGACGGTGTCCCCCAGCTCGAAGACCGAGTGGATCATCTCGCGCTCGGCGGGCTCCACCACGCCGCGCTCCTGGGCGAGGTCGACCAGCTCACGCAGCTCGATCTCCGAAGTGAACGGCCCCTCGCGGAACCCGCGGCCGGGGGTGATCGCGTTACCGATGCGGATCAGCAGCCGCGACAACGGGCCCAGCACCGTGCCGAGCGCACGCACGGGACCCGCGACGGCGGCGCCGACGCGGTACGGGTGCTGGCGGCCGATGGTGCGCGGGCCGACGCCGATGATCACGTAGCTGACCACGACCATCACCACGGCGGTGACGATCACCGCCAGCCACTGCGGGTCGATCCAGCGCAGGAACACGACCGTGACGAGCACGGTCGCGGTGAGCTCGCAGATGATGCGCAGCAGGAGCAGCAGGTTGATGTGCCTGCGCCGCTCCGCGACGACGGCGGCCAGCTGCCGGGCACCGGGGCGGCCCATCCGGACCAGCCCGTCGACGCGCGCCGGGGACACGGTGCTGACCGCGGCGTCGGCCGCCGCGAACACGCCACCGAGCAGGACCAGCGCCACGGCGATCACCAGCAGGGAGGCCGAGCTCGCCATCGGTCAGCTGTTCTCCGCGGTGTCGTCCACCGCGTTCAGCCCCGCCGCGCCGAGCAGCCGGTCGTCGTTGGACCGCTGCGCGTCCCGCCGCTTCGCCGCCGCCATGGCGGCCTTGAAGTCGGTGAGGATGCGCTTCTGCAGGCCGAACATCTCGCGCTCCTCGGCGGGCTCGGCGTGGTCGTAGCCGAGGAGGTGGAGCACGCCGTGGACGGTGAGCAGGTGCAGCTCGTCCATCAGCGAGTGGCCGGCGGTGCGGGCCTGGTCCTTGGCGAAGGCCGGGCACAGCACGATGTCGCCCAGCAACGCCGGTGACGTGTCACCGGAGTCGGGGCGGCGGGCGGCGTCCAGCTCGTCCATCGGGAAGGCCATGACGTCGGTGGGGCCGGGCAGGTCCATCCAGCGGACGTGCAGGTCGGCCATGACGTCGAGGGTCACCAGCACCACCGACAGTTCGGCGAGCGGGCTGACCTCCATGCGGTCGAGTGCGAACCGGGCGGCGGAGACGATGGAGGTCTCGTCGACCGCCATCCCGGACTCGTTGGCGATTTCGATGCTCATCGGTTTTTAGTGGCGGCCTTTCCAGCCGTTGGTGCCGGCGGCGGCCTCTTGGCCCGCCTGCCATTTCTCGTAGGCGTCGACGATGTCGCCGACCAGCCGGTGCCGCACGACGTCCTGGCTGGTGAGCGTGGCGAAGTGCAGGTCGTCGACCCCTTCGAGGATCTCGCGCACGACCCGCAGGCCGCTGCGCTGCCCGGTGGGCAGGTCGACCTGCGTGACGTCCCCGGTGACCACGATCTTGGAGTTGAAGCCGAGCCGGGTCAGGAACATCTTCATCTGCTCGGGCGTGGTGTTCTGGGCCTCGTCGAGGATGATGAAGGCGTCGTTGAGGGTGCGGCCGCGCATGTACGCCAGCGGCGCGATCTCGATGGTGCCGGCCTGGATGAGGCGCGGGATCGAGTCCGGGTCGACCATGTCGTGCAGCGCGTCGTAGAGCGGCCGCAGGTACGGGTCGATCTTCTCCGACAGCGTGCCGGGCAGGAACCCGAGCCGCTCACCGGCTTCGACGGCGGGCCGGGTGAGGATGATGCGGGTGACCTGCTTGGCCTGCAGCGCCTGGACGGCCTTCGCCATCGCCAGGTACGTCTTGCCGGTGCCGGCGGGGCCGACGCCGAAGACGATGGTGTGCTTGTCGATCGCGTCGACGTAGCGCTTCTGGTTCAGCGTCTTGGGCCGGATGGTGCGGCCGCGGCGGGACAGGATGTCCATGCTCAGCACGTCGGCCGGGGACTCCTTGCCGCCCGCGGAGAGCATGCCGACGGTGCGGCGCACGGTGTCGGGCCCGACCTGCTGGCCGCGCTCGGCGAGGGTGACCAGCTCGGCGAACACGCGCTCGGCGAACGCGACGTCGGCGGGCGCACCGGTGAGGGTGACCTCGTTGCCGCGGACGTGCACGTCGGCGTCGAGCAGCTCCTCGGCGACGCGGAGGTTCTCGTCGCGGGAGCCGAGCAGCGTCAGCGCCGCTGTGTCGGGGATCGGGAACCGGGACTGCGCACTGTTCGTGGCGATCTCGGTGACGTCCGTGCTGGTCTGGGGGACGTCCTGGGGGACGTCGGATCGGGCGGCTCCACCCGGTGCGGTACCGGCCACGTGCCCTCGGGCCTGCTTTCTGCGCGTGCGCTGGTCGACGTTGTCTGGTGTCTTCGATGCTAGCGGCACTGCCCCCGCTGTCGCAGGTGGTTACTCGTGCCTGCCGAACAGTCCGAGCTGCTCACCGCCCAGCACGTGCGCGTGCACGTGGAAGACGGTCTGCCCCGCGTCACTGTCCGTGTTGAACACAACGCGGTAGCCGGTGTCCTTGATTCCCTCGAGCTCCGCGACCTTCTCCGCGGTCTTCACCACATCCGCGAGCAGCTGCGGGTCTGCCGCGGCGAGCTCGGCCACGTTGCGGTACCTCTTGCGCGGCACCACGAGCACGTGCACCCGCGCCTGCGGCCGGATGTCCCGGAACGCGAACGTGGTGTCGTCGGAGTACACCACGTCAGCGGGAATCTCCCCCGCGATGATCCGCTCGAACAAGGTCTCCGCATCACTCATGGCCCGGAAGCCTATACCGCCACCACGACGGAAATCGGCACCCGGCAACGAAACCGGCACCGCCGGATGGGGGTCCAGGGGGCGAGCCCCCTGGCGGGGGTTTGGGGGTCCGACCCCCAAGAAGAAATTCGGATGCCCCGCCACCGCGAAGGCCGCAGGCCGAGCAGGAGACGCCGCGGGGCGGCGAGACCTGGGGGTCGCCCCACCGCCGCCGCGGCTCCGCCGGACCGAGGGGGGAGGTGTCCGGCGGGGTCTGGGTACCCGGGACTACCTCCGGCCCCAGGTGCTGGGCTCAGCGTAGTGGCTGGGCGCGCCGTAACGCCATATTGCATCTTGATTTTTCCGGTTTTGCCCCGGGGTTCATTCCCACCTGGTGGTGCGGGCACCCAGGGCGCCCAGTGCGACGGCCGCGGCGGTGGACGTGCGCAGGACCGTCGGGCCGAGCCGGACGGGGATCGCACCGGCCGCGCACAGGGTGTCCAGCTCGGCGTCCGTGATGCCGCCTTCGGGACCCACGACCAGCAGCAGATCCCCCTCGGCGGGGAGGTCGACCGTGGTGAGCCGCTGTTCGGCGGTGCCTTCGAGGACCAGTGCCAGCGCGGCGTCCTTGACCGAGGCCGCCAACGACGTCGTGCCGACCGGTTCCGGTACCTCGGGCACCCACAGCCGCCGGGCCTGCTTCGCGGCGGCGCGTGCTGTGTTTTGCCAGCGCGCCAACGCCTTCGCGCCGCGCGGGCCCTCTTCCCAGCGCGCGACGCTGCGTTCGGCGCGCCACGGCAGGATCGCGTCGGCACCGGCCTCCGTGGCCAGTTCGACCGCCAGCTCCCCGCGGTCCCCCTTCGCGAGTGCCTGCACGACGACGACCCGCAACCGCGGCTCCGGCTCGCTCCAGCGGCGCTCCACCACGAGGTCCAGCGCGGGGTCGCGCCCCGCCCGGACGGCGTCGACCACGCAGTCCGCCGCCGCACCCTTGCCGTCGGACAGCACGAGCCGCTCCCCGGCCCGCATGCGGCGGACGGTGACGGCGTGGCGCGCCTCGTCGCCGTCGAGCACGGCACGCGAACCCGCCGGCAGTTCCCCGACGAGGAACACCGGCGCGGTCGTGCCCGGCATTACCGGTGGCTCTTGGCGCGCAGCTTCGAGAACAGCCCGCCCGACCGGCCGCCCGAGGCCAGCGTCGACACGTCCTCACCACGCTGCTGGGCCAGCTCACGCAGCAGCTCGCGCTGCGCCTCGTCGAGCTTGGTCGGCACCACGACGTCGATGTGGACGTGCAGGTCGCCGCGGCCGTCCACGCGCCCGGACGAGCGCAGCCGCGGCATGCCCTTGCCGGTCAGCAGCAGCTCCGCGCCCGGCTGCGTGCCCGGGTCGATGTCGAGTTCGTACTCGCCGTCGATCAGCGTCTCCAGCGGCACGGTGGCGCCCAGCGCGGCCGTCGTCATCGGCACGCGGAGGTTGCAGTGCAGGTCGTGGCCCTCGCGGAGGAACACGTCGTGCGGCTCCTCGTCGATCTCCACGTACAGGTCACCCGCCGGGCCACCGCCGGGGCCGACCTCGCCCTGGCCGGACAGCCGGATGCGCATGCCGTCGCCGACACCGGCCGGGATCTTCGCCGTCACCGTGCGGCGGGCCCGCACGCGGCCGTCGCCACCGCACTGGCGGCACGGGTCCGTGATGACCTCGCCGTAGCCGCGGCACACCGGGCACGGCCGGGCCGTGACCACCTGGCCGAGGAACGACCGCTGCACCGACTGGATCTCGCCCTGGCCGTTGCAGGTGTCGCAGGTCTTGACGGTGCCGCCGGGGGCGGTGCCGTTGCCGTGGCAGACGTCGCACAGGATCGCGGTGTCGACCGGGATCTCCTTGTTGACGCCGGTCGCGCACTCCTCCAGCGTGAGGCTGATCCGGATCAGCGCGTCCGAACCCGGCTGCACGCGGCTGCGGGGACCGCGGCCGCGGCCGGCACCGGTCGCGGCGCCGAAGAACGCGTCCATGATGTCGCCGAGGCCGCCGAACCCGGCGAACGGGTCACCACCGCCGCCGCGGGCGCCGGCGCCGTTGTCCAGCGGGTCGCCGCCGAGGTCGACGATCTTGCGCTTCTGCGGGTCGGAGAGGACCTCGTACGCCGTGGTCACCTCGCTGAACTTCTGCTGCGCGTCCTCGGCGGGGTTGACGTCGGGGTGCAGCTCCCTGGCCAGCTTCCGGTACGCGCGTTTGATCTCCTGATCACTCGCGTTCTTCGGCACGCCCAGGATGCCGTAGTAGTCCCTCGCCACCGTTCTCATGTCCTCCTGCCAAAGCCCTCGAAGCTCGCCGGTCAGTTGCCGGCCAGGATCTGGCCCACGTAGTTGGCGACCGCGCGCACCGCGGCGATCGTGCCGGGGTAGTCCATCCGGGTCGGCCCGACGATGCCCATGCCGCCCAGGAGCACGTCGTCCTTCCCGTAGCCGATGGACACCACGGAGGTGCTGCGCATCTGCTCGTCCTCATTCTCCTCGCCGATGCGCACCGTGATCGCACCGGGGTTGCGGGCCGCGGCCAGCAGCTTCAGCACCACGACCTGCTCCTCGAGGGCCTCCAGCACCTGCCGCAGCGAGCCGGGGAAGTCCGCCACGTTGCGGGTCAGGTTCGCCGTGCCGCCGAGGACGAGCCGCTCCTCCGGGTGCTCCACGAGGTGTTCGACCAGTACCGTACAGATCCGCACGAGCGCGTCGTGCAGCTCGTGCGGCGCCTGCTCGGGCAGCTCCGCCACGCGCGCGGCGGCGTCGGTGAGCCTGCGGCCGGACAGCTTGGAGTTCAGCACGTCCCGGATGCGCGCCACGTCCTCCTCGGGCAGCACGTCCCCGAGGTCGATGGTGCGCTGGTCGACGCGGCCCGAGTCGGTGATGACGACGAGCATCAGCCGGGCCGGGGTCAGCGGCACCACCTCCAGGTGGCGCAGCGTCGCGTTGGACATCGTCGGGTACTGGATGACCGCGACCTGCCTGGTCAGCTGGGCGAGCAGCCGGACCGACCGGCGCAGCACGTCGTCGAGGTCCAGCGCCCCGTCGAGGAAGCTGATGATCGCCCGCCGCTCGGCGCTGCTCAGCGGCTTGATGTCGGCGAGCCGGTTGACGAACAGGCGGTACCCCTTGTCGGTCGGGATCCGCCCCGCGCTCGTGTGCGGCTGCGTGATGTAGCCCTCCTCCTCGAGGGCCGCCATGTCGTTGCGCACGGTCGCGCTCGACACGCCCAGGTTGTGCCGGTCGACGATCGCCTTGGACCCGACCGGCTCGTGGTGGGCGACGTAGTCGGCGACGATGGCGCGCAGCACTTCGAAGCGACGCTCTTCCGAGCTGGCCACCCTTCACCTCCGCGTTCGGTGCACCCCTGTACATCGAGTTTAGGCGAAGTTGTCACTCCCCTGCCCTGAGTGCCAGCGAGGGGCTCACGAATTCCGGGAAGCGGGGGTTCACCCCCGCTTGGCCGGGTTCCGGTCCCACGGCTGGCGGGGACCAGCTGGACCAGCTCGGCGCGGAAGGCGAAGTCCGCGGCGAGCAGCGCCGGTACGGCGGAGTCGTCCCACCGGTTCCACGCTTCCGCGTAGAACCGGTGGACCAGCTCACGAGTTCCGGGGGAAGCCGAGGTTCACGCCGCCCTGGCTGGGGTCGGGCCAGCGGCTCGTGACGACCTTGCGCCGGGTGAAGAAGTGGAAGCCCTCCGGGCCGTAGGCGTGGCTGTCGCCGAACAGGGAGTCCTTCCAGCCGCCGAAGGAGTAGTAGCCGACGGGGACCGGGATGGGCACGTTGAGCCCCACCATGCCGACCTCCACCTCGTTCTGGAACCGGCGCGCGGCCCGGCCGTCGTTGGTGAAGATCGCCGTGCCGTTGCCGTAGGCGTTCGCGTTGACCAGCTCCAGTGCCTCGTCGTACGTCCGTGCCCGCACGACCGACAGCACCGGGCCGAAGATCTCGTCGCGGTAGACCGACATCTCGGGCGTGACGTGGTCGAACAACGTCGGGCCCAGCCAGAAGCCGCCGCCGTCGACGGCCACGTCACGCCCGTCCACGACCAGCGACGCGCCCTCGGCGAGCCCGGCCTCCACATAGGACCGCACGCGGTCCCGGTGCGCCGCGGTGACCAGCGGCCCCATCTCCGACGCCGGGTCCCGCCCGTCGCCCACCTTGAGCCGCGTCATCCGCTCCGTGACCTTCGCCACCAGCTCGTCGGCGACCGGCTCGACCGCGACGACCACCGACACCGCCATGCACCGCTCCCCCGCCGAGCCGAAGCCCGCCGAGACGGCGGCGTCGGCGGCCAGGTCGAGGTCGGCGTCGGGCAGCACGACCATGTGGTTCTTCGCCCCGCCCAGCGCCTGCACGCGCTTGCCGTGCGCGGTGCCGGTCTCGTAGACGTAGCGGGCGATGGGCGTCGAGCCGACGAACGAGATCGCCTTCACCGCGGGGTGTTCGAGGAGCCCGTCGACCGCGACCTTGTCGCCGTGCAGCACGTTGAGCACCCCGGCGGGCAACCCCGCCTCGGCGAACAGCTCGGCGATGAACACCGACGCCGACGGGTCCTTCTCGCTCGGCTTGAGGACCACGGTGTTGCCGCACGCCAGCGCGTTCGGCACGAACCACAGCGGCACCATCGCCGGGAAGTTGAACGGCGAGATCACGCCGACCACGCCCAGCGGCTGCGCGATCGAGTACACGTCCACGCCCCGGGAAGCGTTTTCGCTGTACCCGCCCTTGAGCAGCTGCGGTGCCCCGCACGCGTACTCGACGTTCTCGATGGCGCGGGCGATCTCGCCCGCCGCGTCGGACTCGACCTTGCCGTGCTCACTCGTGATGATCTTCGCCAGCTCGTCCTTGCGCGCGGCCAGCAGCTCGCGGAAGGCGAACAACACGCGGCTGCGTGCCGCGAGCGAGGTGTCGCGCCAGGCGGGGAAGGCGCGGGCCGCGGCGGCGACCGCCTCCTCGACCTGCGCGGTGCCCGCGAAGTCGACGTGCGCGCGGACCTCGCCGGTCGCCGGGTCGAACACCTCGCCCGTCCGCTCCGCGACGCCGCCCCACGGTTTGCCGTCGATCCAGTGGCTGATGCGGCCGGTCATCGCGCCACCTCCGCGACCGACGCCTCCAGGATCTCCAGCGCCTCGTCAGCCTCTTCGCCGGTGAGCGTCATCGGCGGGGCGAGGCGGAGGACGTTGCCGTGCAGGCCACCCTTGCCGACGAGCAGCCCGCGTGCCTTGGTCTCCTCCAGCAGCGCGGCGGCGTTCGGCGGGCTCGGGTCCTTGCCCCCGGACTCCACGAGTTCCACGCCGATCATGAGCCCCTTGCCCCGCACGTCGCCGATGATGTCGTAGCGCTCGCCGAGGTCCCGCAGCCCCGCGATCAGGTGGTGCCCGAGCTTTTCCGCGTTGCCCTGCAGATCGCGGTCGAGCAGGTAGTCCAAAGTGGCCTTCGCGCCGGCGGTGGCGACGGGGTTGCCGCCGAACGTCGAGATCGAGTTCGCGGTCAGGCAGTCCATCAGGTCGCCGCGGGCGACGACCCCGCCGATCGCGAGGCCGTTGCCCAGCCCCTTGGCGAACGTCATCGCGTCCGGTGTCACGCCGTGCGCCTGGATGCCCCAGAAGTGCTCGCCCGTGCGGCCCCAGCCGGTCTGGACCTCGTCGGAGATCAGCAGGATCCCGTAGGAGTCCAGCACCTCCTTGAACGCGGCGAACAACCCGTCCGGCGGCACGTTGAACCCGCCCACGCCCTGGATCGGCTCGGCGATGAGCGCGGCCACGTCCCCGGCGGTCGTCGTCTGCAGCACGTCACGCAGGTCGTCGGTGCACGCCTTGATGTAGTCGGCGTCGGGCAGCGAGCCGAACGGGTCGCGGTAGCGGTACCCGCCGTGCACGTAGCTGACCTTGACCGGGGACAGCGAACTGGCCGCCCAGCCGCGGTTGCCGGTGATGCCGATCGTGCCGAACGCCCTGCCGTGGTAGGAGTTCCGCAGTGCCAGTACCTGGTTGCTGCGCCGGTACTGCGTCGCGAGCATGAGCGCGGTCTCGTTGGCCTCGGTGCCGGAGTTGGTGAAGAACACCTTGGCCTCCGGGATGCCGGACAGCTCCGCGATCCGCTCCGCGAGCTCCACCTGCCTGCGGATGAGGTACAGCGTCGAGGTGTGCAGCACGCCGGTGTCGAGCTGCGCGCGGATGGCGTCGGAGAT
Source organism: Amycolatopsis dongchuanensis (assembly GCF_039542405.1). Classification (NCBI taxonomy): domain Bacteria; kingdom Bacillati; phylum Actinomycetota; class Actinomycetes; order Pseudonocardiales; family Pseudonocardiaceae; genus Amycolatopsis; species Amycolatopsis dongchuanensis. The sequence goes on along the minus strand of NZ_BAABIB010000027.1, from coordinate 9,760 downwards.
CTCGGCGATGTCGTAGCCGATGGCGTTGGTCAGGATGCCGGCGAAGAAGTCGAGGTAGGTGTTGCCCTCGGCGTCGGTGACGCGCCTGCCCTGCGCGCGCACGATCTCGATCGGCTCGTCGTAGTACAGGGCCAGCCACTGGGGCAGGACGGCGCGGTGCCGGGCCAACAGCTCTGCTTCGCTCATGTCCACGAGTCTCGTCAGCCGGGGCTTCGCTGGACACGAGCAACATGTACGGAGAACGCCTTCCGCCCGTACAGTCTGTGTCCTATGTACCCGACGGTCGCCGACGTGCTCGCGCTGCCCGTGGTCCGCCACGGCCGCCCGCGCGTGGTCGCCGGGGCGGAGGGGCTGGACAAGCGGGTCCGCTGGGTGCACGTCGCGGAGGTGGCCGACATCGGGCACCTGCTCAAGGGCGGCGAACTCGTGCTGACGACGGGTATCGCGCTGCCCGACGACCCGGCGGCCCTGGCGAAGTACGTGGACGGGCTCGCCGAAGCCGGCGTCGTGGGCCTGGTGGTGGAGCTGGTGCGGCACTGGAGCGGCGGACTGCCACCGTCGCTCATCGCCGCCGCCGACCGCACCGGGTTACCGCTGATCACCCTGTCCCGCGAAACGCAGTACGTCGCAGTGACGGAGACGGTGCACGGGCTCATCGTCGACGCCCAGGTGGCGGAACTGCGCGCGGCCGAACAGGTGCACCAGGTGTTCACCGAGCTGACCGTCGCCGGGGCCGAGCCCGCCGACGTGCTGCGCGAGGTGGCCCGGCTGACCGAGCGGCCGGCGGTGCTGGAGACGCTGTCGCACGATGTGCTCGCCTACGACGCGGCCGGTGCCGATCCGGGCGAGCTGCTGTCGGGCTGGCTGCCGCGCTCGCGTGCGGTGCACGTGGGCGAGCGCACCGGGTACGCGCCCGAAGCGGGCTGGCTGGTGACGATCGTCGGCGCGCGCGGGCACGACTGGGGGCGGCTGGTCATCGTGTCCGACGAGCCGCCGCCGCACCGGCACGTCGTGGTCGCCGAGCGGGCCGCGTCGGCGCTGGCCGTGCACCGGCTCGTCGCGAAGGACTCCGACAGCCTGGAGCGCCAGGCGCACCGCGCCGTGCTGACCGAGCTGCTCGCGGCCCCCGTGCCGTCCGCCGAACTGCTGGCGCGTGCGTCCGCGCTGGGCGTTCCGCTGCCGGGGCGGCAGCTGGTGGGCGTGGCGCTGCGGCCGCGGCTGACGGCGACGAGGCAGCCGAGCCAGTCCGCGGCGGTGGTCCTGCGGGAGCTGGCGGAGGCGATGTCGCTCGCGGCGCGGCGGGCCCGGGTGTCGGCGCTCGTCGCGGTCGTCGACGAGCTGAGCGTGCGGGTGCTGCTTTCGTTGTCCCCCAAGGCGAACGCCGACGCCGTGCTGGACCGGCTGGCCGGCGAGGTCCGCACCCCTCGGGTGGTCGGGGCCGGTACGACGGTGCACTCCCCCGCGCACGCGCGGCGCAGCCTGGTCGAGGCGGCCCAGGTCGCCGCGGCCGCCCTGCACAGCGACGTGGATCGGTCCGTGCACCGGCTGGAGGACGTCCGGCTGCGGGGCCTGCTGCACCTGCTCGCCGACGACGAACGGGTGCAGGCGTTCGCGGCGCGGGAGCTGGGCCCGCTGCTGTCGCGGGACGCCGCGTCGGGCACGCGGCTCGTGCAGGCGCTGCGGCACTACTGCGAGCAGGGCGGGAACAAGTCGGCCGCCGCGGCGGCGGCGCACACCTCGCGCACGGCGTACTACCAGCAGCTCGCCCGCATCGAGCAGGTGCTGGGGGTGCCGCTGGAGGACCCCGAGTCGATGCTGTCCCTCTACGTCGCGCTGCTCGCCCACGACCTCCGTCAATAGTTCACTCGGTCGTGTAGGCAAGAGTAAAGGGCGAACGGCCGATACCCCCCGTTATGCCTCTTCCTACTGTCGTACCCGCTCTGGTCTCGGTGCTCGCGCTCGCGCACCCCGCCCCCGCGCAGTCCGCCCTCACCCTTTCGGTGCGGGACGAAGCCGGCCGGGGTTCGTCGGTCACGCTCGAATGCGGCCCGACCGGCGGCACCCACCCGCACCACGACCGCGCGTGCCGCACGCTCGACTCCGTGGACGGTGACTTCGGCAAGCTGCCGAAGGAACAGATCCTCTGCACGACGATCTACGCGCCGGTCACCGTCGCCGCGACGGGCCACTGGCACGGCCGCCCGGTCGCCTATTCGCGCGAGTTCCCCAACCGCTGCAACGCCAACGCCCAGACAGCAGACGTTTTCAATTTCTCGTGAATCCTGTTTGGCTGACTTGCGGGCCGGTGCAGGTGGCGGAACCTGAGGCCCGCCCGCCAGCCCGACCACCACCCCTGGCGGAGGCGCCGCGCGCCGCGGTATCTCCGGCTCCGGGATCGCCTCCTCATAGAGGCGTGCCAGGTCGCAGTGTTTGATCAACGCTGGAGGCGCTGTCCTCGCGAGGAACCGCCCACCCGTCTCCCACCACCACCCTCAACGGACGCGCTCCGCGCGGCCAACCCCATTCAAACCCGCGGCGGTGCGAGCTGCTCGGGCGGTGAAAACGCGGCTTCGCCGCCACAGCAGACCTGGGATGTTTCGCCGAGATCACCAACCTGCTACACAGCACCGCCGCCCGCGTGGCGCAATCGACAGAATGCGTGTGTGCGCGGGCAACGGTGAACACTCTGCCAATGCCGCGGGCGCGGGCGGGGCGCGCACCATTCCGCAATGGCACCCTCGCAGATCACGCACCCCGACGGCCGGGTGGATCTCCGCGACACCACGCCGCTCGCCGGCAGCAGGTTCTTCAACGACGAGCTGGCCCCCGTTCCGGTCGGCAAGCGCACCTGGAACACCTACAACTACTTCGCGCTGTGGATGGGGATGGCGCACAACATCCCCTCCTACGCGCTCGCCTCGTCCCTGATCGCGCTCGGGATGGACTGGCTGCAGGCGCTGATCACGATCACGCTGGGCAACCTGATCGTGCTGGTCCCGATGCTGCTCAACAGCCACGCCGGCACGAAGTACGGCATCCCGTTCCCCGTGTTCGCGCGGGCGTTCTACGGGATGCGCGGCGCGAACTTCGCCGCGCTGCTGCGGGCGTTCATCGCGTGTGGCTGGTTCGGCATCCAGACGTGGGTGGGCGGTGAGGCGATCTACATCCTCGTCGGGAAGCTCGTCGGCGGCGGCTGGCGGCACGCGGCCGAGCTGGGCGGGCAGCCGTGGACGCTGTGGCTGTCGTTCGGGGTGTTCTGGATCGTGCAGATGCTCATCATCTGGCGCGGTATGGAAGCCGTGCGGCGCTTCGAAAACTGGACCGCGCCGCTGGTGTCCGTCGGCTTCCTGATCCTGCTGGCGTACGTGCTGATCAAGGCGGGCGGACCGGGCCCGATCCTCGCCGAACCCGCGAAACTGGGCTGGGGAAGCGGTTTCTGGAAGGTGTTCGCCCCGTCGCTGATGGCGATGATCGCGTTCTGGTCCACCTTGTCGCTGAACATGCCGGACTTCACGCGGTTCGGCGGCAGCCAGGCCAAGCAGGTGCGCGGGCAGCTGCTGGGCCTGCCCACCACGATGACGTTCATCGCGGTCGTGGCGATCCTGACCACGTCGGGCGGGCAGCTGCTCTACGGCGAGGCGATCTGGGACCCCGCGCAGCTGGCCGACCGGTTCTCCAGCCCGGTGCTCGTGGTGGTCGCGTTGATCGCGCTGGTGCTGGCGACGATCTCGGCGAACCTCGCGGCCAACGTGGTCAGCCCGTCGTACGACTTCTCCAACGCCTTCCCCAAGCGCATCACGTTCGCCATCGGCGGGCTGATCACCGGCGTGATCGGGGTCGTGATCATGCCGTGGAAGCTGTACTCCGACCCGAGCATCTACATCTTCGCCTGGCTCGGGTTCTACGGCGGGATCCTCGGCGCCGTCGCCGGGGTGCTCGTCGCCGGGTACTGGGTGCAGCGGCGGCGCACGCTCGACCTCGCCGGGCTCTACACCGAACGCGGGCGGTACTGGTTCCGCGGCGGCTGGAGCTGGCAGGCGCTCCTCGCGACCGCGGTCGGCGGGGTGCTCGCGGTCGGCGGCGCCTACACCGCGCCCGGGTCGAGCGGGCCGTTCCCCGCCGACGGCCTCATCCCGTTCCTCAAACCGGTCTACGACTACAGCTGGGTCGCCGGGCTCGCCGGCGCCTTCGTGGTCTACCTCGCGCTGACCCTGCCGGGGCGCGCGTCCGAGAAGAAGGAGGAAATCCGTGAGCAACCTGGTCAGGGCCGCGTTGGTGCAGCAGCGGTGGACGGGTGACAAGGACTCGATGATCGCGGGCGCGGTCGAGGCCATCGGCAGCGCCGCGTCGCAGGGCGCGCAGGTCGTGTGCCTGCAGGAGTTGTTCTACGGCCCGTACTTCTGCCAGGTGCAGGACGCCGACTACTACTCCTACACCGAGGGCATCCCCGACGGGCCGACCACGAAGCTGCTGCAGGAGGTCGCCGAACGGCACGGGATCGTCATCGTCGCGCCGATGTACGAGCAGGAGCAGGCGGGCGTGTACTACAACACCGCCGCGGTGATCGACGCCGACGGCCGCTACCTCGGCAAGTACCGCAAGAACCACATACCGCAGGTGAAGGGCTTTTGGGAGAAGTTCTACTTCCGGCCCGGCAACACGGGGTACCCGGTCTTCGACACGGCGGTCGGGCGGATCGGCGTGTACATCTGCTACGACCGGCACTTCCCCGAGGGCTGGCGGGCGCTGGGACTGGCGGGCGCGCAGATCGTGTTCAACCCGTCGGCGACGAGCCGGGGGCTGTCGCAGTACCTGTGGCGGCTGGAGCAGCCGGCGGCCGCCGTGGCGAACGAGTACTACGTCGGGGCGATCAACCGCGTCGGCGTGGAACCGCTGGGCGACAACGACTTCTACGGGCAGACGTACTTCGTCGACCCGCGTGGCGAGCTCGTCGGCGAGGCGGCATCCGACGAGAAGGACGAGGTCGTGGTGCGGGACCTGGACATGGACAAGCTCGCGGAAGTGCGGGACCTGTGGCAGTTCTACCGGGACCGCCGCCCGGACTCCTACGGCCCGATCGTGGAGCCGTGATGCGCACCCTCATCAAGGGCGGGACGGTGCTGTCCCCCACGGGCGGGGTCCTCGCGGACGTGCTGGTCCAGGACGAACAGGTCGCGGCCGTGACCGCGCCGGGCGTGTTCGACACCGCGGACACGGTGCTCGACGCGACCGGGAAGTACGTGCTGCCGGGCGGGATCGATGCCCACACGCACATGGAGATGCCCTTCGGCGGCACCTTCTCGGCCGACACGTTCGAGACCGGCACCACCGCCGCGGCGTGGGGCGGGACGACGACGATCATCGACTTCGCGGTGCAGGCCAAGGGCACCTCGCTCGTGTCCACTCTGGACAAGTGGCACGAGAAGGCCGACGGCAACTGCGCCGTGGACTACGGGTTCCACATGATCGTCTCCGACGTCAACGACGCCACGCTCAAGGAGATGGAGACCTGCATCGACTCCGGGGTGACCAGCTTCAAGATGTTCATGGCCTACCCCGGCGTGTTCTACTCCACCGACGGCGAGATCCTGCGGGCGATGCAGAAGGCGCGGGAGACCGGCTCGACCATCATGATGCACGCGGAGAACGGCATCGCGATCGACGAGCTGGTCGCGCAGGCGCTCGCGTCCGGCAAGGGCGAACCGGTGCAGCACGGGCTGACCCGTCCGTCCGCTTTGGAGGGTGAGGCGACGTCTCGGGCGATCACGCTGGCACAGGTGACCGGCGCACCGCTGTACATCGTGCACCTGTCGGCCGCGGAAGCGCTTTCCGCGGTCGCGGAGGCACGGGACTCGGGGCAGCACGTGTTCGCCGAGACGTGCCCGCAGTACCTGTACCTGTCGATCGACGACCTCGCGAAACCCGGTTTCGAGGGCGCGAAGTACGTCGCCTCTCCCCCGTTGCGGGAGAAGCGGCACCAGGCGGACCTGTGGCGCGGGCTGCGGACGAACGACCTGTCCGTGGTGTCCACCGACCACTGCCCGTTCTGCTTCAAGGACCAGAAGGAACTGGGCCGGGGCGACTTCTCGAAGATCCCGAACGGGATGCCCGGCGTGGAGCACCGGATGGACCTGCTGCACCAGGGCGTCGTCGCGGGCGAGATCTCGCTGGGACGCTGGGTCGAGGCGTGCTCGACGACCCCGGCGCGGATGTTCGGACTCTACCCGCGCAAGGGGGTCATCGCCCCGGGTTCGGACGCGGACATCGTGATCTACGACCCGGCGGCACGCCAGACGTTGTCGGCCGAGACGCACCACATGAACGTGGACTACTCGGCGTACGAAGGGTTCGAGATCACCGGCAAGGTGGAAACCGTGCTGTCGCGGGGAAAGGTCGTGGTGTCGCCGTCGGGCTTCAGCGGCGGGACGGGCCACGGCCGGTTCCTCTCGCGCGAGAAGTGCCAGTACCTGAACTGAGGGGTTGCCATGGACTTCGGCTTGGTGCTGCAGACCGATCCGCCGGCGCGGGACGTGGTGCGGCTGATGAAGGACGCGGAGGACCGCGGGTTCGGCTACGGGTGGACGTTCGACTCGTGCGTGCTGTGGCAGGAACCGTTCGTCATCTACTCGCAGGTACTGGCGGCCACGTCGGCGATGACGGTCGGGCCGATGGTCACCAGCCCGGGCACGCGGGACTGGTCGGTGACGGCCTCGCTGTTCGCGACGCTCAACGACACGTTCGGCAACCGCACGGTCTGCGGCATCGGCCGGGGCGATTCGGCGCACCGGGTCATCGGCAAACCGCCGTCCACGCTCGGCACCCTCCGCGAGTCGATGCACGTGATCAAGGAACTCGCCGAGGGCCGCTCGGCGGTGCTGAACGGCAAGGAGGTCCGCATCCCCTGGGTCCGGAATGGACGGTTGGAGATGTGGATGGCCGGGTACGGTCCGAAAGCGCTGAAGATGGCGGGTGAGCACGCGGACGGGTTCATCCTGCAGTGCGCGGACCCGGCCATCGCCCGGTGGACGATCGGGAGCGTACAGGAGGCCGCGCGGGCGGCGGGCCGGGACCCGGCGGGCATCACGATCTGCGTCGCGGCACCCGCGTACGTCGGCGACGACGTGGCGCACCAGCGGGAGCAGCTGCGGTGGTTCGGCGGCATGGTGGGCAACCACGTCGCCGACCTCGTGGCCCGCTACGGCGATTCCGGCCCGGTGCCGCGCGAGCTGACGGACTACATCCGCGAGCGGGAGGGCTACGACTACGCCCACCACGGCCGCGCGGGCAACCCGTCGACGGATTTCGTGCCGGACGAGATCGTGGACCGCTTCTGCCTCACCGGCCCCGCGGGCGCCCACGTGGAGCGCCTGCAGGAACTGGCGGAGCTGGGGGTGGACCAGTTCGCGGTGTACCTGATGCACGACCAGCGCGAACAGACACTCGCCGCGTACGGCGACCTGATCGCCAAGCTGGCGAGCTAGTCCACCAGCGCCTGGTAGACCAGCTGCCGGAGGTACTGGCGGATGGGGTGGGTGCTCGACGGCAGGAGCTGCGTGAAGAACAACGCGGTCAGCTCCGCCGCCGGGTCCACCCAGAACGCGGTGCTCGCCGCCCCGCCCCACGCGTACTCGCCGGGGCTGGAAAGCGCTTTCGCCTTGACCGGGTCCAGCAGCACCGAGAAGCCCAGCCCGAAGCCGAAACCGTTGAACGGCATCTCCGCGAACAGCGGGCGCCCGAAGGCTTCCAGGTCGACGCCGCCGGGCAGGTGGTTGCTCGTCATGTGCGCCACGGTGCGCGGGCTGAGCAGCCGCACGCCGTCGAGTTCCCCGCCCCGCAACAGGAACTGCGTGAACCGGTGGTAGTCGGCGGCCGTGGACACCAGCCCGCCGCCGCCCGAGAAGTAGTCCGGCTTGCCGACACCGAACTGGCCGAAGGCGTCGTTGCGCACCGCCTTGCGCGTGCCGGGCTCCGGTGTGTACAGCGCCGCGAGCCGGTCGACGTCGTCGGTGCCGAAGGACGTGTCGGTCATCCCTAGTGGCCGGAAGATGCGTTCGGTGAAGAACTCGGCGAGCGACTGCCCGGACGCGACCTCCACGAACCTGCCGAGCACATCGGTGGAGACGGAGTAGTTCCACTCGCTGCCCGGCTGGAACACCAGCGGCAGCTCCGCGAACTTCTCGGTGACGGCGGCCAGGTCCAGCCCGGACGGCGCGCCCCACTCGAAACCGGCCTCCCGGTACATCGCGTCGACGGGGTGCGCGTGGTGGAAACCGTAGGTGAGGCCCGAGGTGTGCGTCAGCAGGTGCCAGACGCGGATCGGCTCGGTCGCGGGCTCGGTGAGCGGGTTGAGCGCCGATCCCTTCACGTACACGCGGGGCTGCGCGAACTCGGGCAGCCAGCGGGAAATCGGGTCGGTGAGCTCGAAGGCGCCTTCCTCGTACAGCATCATCGCGGCGACGGACGTGACGGGTTTGGTCATCGAGAAGATGCGCCACAGCGTGTCCGCCTCGACCGGTTTCCCGGCTTCGACGTCGCTGTGCCCGTACCGCGAGTGGTGCACGACGCTGCCGCGGCGCGTGACGACGATCTGCCACCCCGGCAACCGGCCATCGTCGACGAAACGGGCGAAATGCCGGTCGATCCGCTCCAGCCGGCTCGCGTCGAAACCGAGCTCCGCGGGCTCGGCAGCCAATTCCAGAACCATGTCCGGTTACTCTTCTGGGCGCGCGGAGCCTCGTCAAGACGCGGAAATCCGGTCCCGGTTCGAAGGCTCGATCTTAGGGTAGCCTAACAGCACTGGGACGAGATTGAGGAGCGGCGCATGGCCGAAAAGCGCAAGGGCGGTCCGGCGGTCAGGCTGCGGGTGCTGCGCAAACAGCAGCTCAGCCCGCACATGATCCGGATCGTGGCCGGAGGCGACGGGTTCGCCGCGTTCAAGCCGAACGAGTTCACCGACGCCTACGTCAAGGTGCTGTTCCCGAAACCGGGCGTGACCTACCCGGAGCCGTTCGACATGGGGTTGATCCGGGCGGAGTACCCGCGGGAGCAGTGGCCGGTGATGCGCAGTTACACGGTGCGCCACTACGACCCCGACGCGCGGGAGCTGTCGATCGACTTCGTGCACCACGGCGACGAGGGTGTGGCAGGGCCGTGGGCGCGCCGCGTGCAGCCCGGCGACGAGCTGCTGCTGAACGGGCCGGGCGGGGCGTACGCGCCGGGCGACGAGGCGGACTGGCACCTGCTGGTCGGTGACGAGAGCGCACTGCCCGCCATCGCGCTGACGCTGGAGGCGATGCCCGCCGGCGTGCCGGTGCGGGTGTTCGTCGAGGTCGAGGACGCCGGGGAGGAGCAGCCGCTGGCCACCAAGGGTGACGCGCAGGTGCGGTGGATCCACCGCGCCGCGGGCGAGGACCTGGTGACGGCGGTGAAGGCGCTGGACTTCCCGGAGGGCACGGTGCAGGCCTTCGTGCACGGCGAGGCCGGGTTCGTGCGCGAGCTGCGGCGGTACCTGCTCGACGAGCGCGGGGTGCGCAAGGACCTGCTGTCGATCTCCGGCTACTGGCGCCGCGGCGCGACGGACGAGCAGTGGCGCGCGGAGAAGGCCGCCGAGCGAGCGGCGGAGGAACAGCGGGGCCGATGAAGGCCGGGGCCGGGCGGCGGCGGGGACCGCTGGGGCCCGGGCGACGGCGGGGCGGCGGTGACCGCCGGGACCGGGCGACGGAGCGGAGGCGACCGCCGGGGCCCGGCGGCGGCGGGCGGC
>NZ_BAABIB010000026.1:0-4031 GCF_039542405.1 Amycolatopsis dongchuanensis | reverse complement strand
CGGAGGACCGTTGACCACCTGTCTCGCTCGCCTGATCGCCCGGTTCGTCGCCACCTGCACCGACTGCGGAGCCCGGATTCCGGCTGATCAGGTCATGTGCTCCATCTGCGCCAACAAGTAACCGCCACCGTCGCGAAAGGACACACCACCGATGGGAAGCAACAGGGGACTCGTGCACCGCGGCTCCAAGTCCTGGTGGACCGGTGACTTCAAGACCCTGTGCGGCCTGGTGATCCCGGCTGGGACCGGCAAGTCCCCGTGGTTCACCAAGCCCGCATGCCCCACGTGCGAGGCCGCCGTCGCGGCCCGCAAGCGCAAGTAGCGCACCCAGCTCTGCCGGGCCGTCCGTCCGACTCGCCTCCGGGCGGCCCGGCAGCCCCCAACCGCACAGCCGAGCAACACGAAGGAGGCACCCGTGAGCAGACGGTTCCACCTCGGCGATCTGCTGTCCGTCACGACCGGGAAGCTGTTGTCCTCGAACGGGTACGCCGGTGTCCAGGCGCTCGTGGAGTACGTCACCGGGCAAGCCCACCTCACCCACCAGCTCTCCCGCGCAGTCGAGGAAATCCGCCCATTCCTTCTGCAGCAACACCCCTGGCTGGCAGACGCGAACATCCCCCGCGATGTGGGCGACCGCTTCGACCTCCTCTGCTGGTTCGCCTGGGCCAAGGAGGAGTGGGGCGAATGGCACCAGGTCGAGCCGATGCCGTTCGGCCAGTACGTCGGCCGCGAGCCGATCGCCGAGTTGCAGGAGATGAACCCGAACGCCGAGATCATCCGACCCGACGAGTTGCCGTGATCACCCTCGCCGCCGCGCGCCCATGACCGCTGCCGGGCCGCCCGTCCGACTCGCCTCCGGGCGTCCCGGCAGCCACCAAGCCCGTCCGTACTCGCGAAAGGTTGTCCATGCCTACCGCCACCGCGACCGACACCCTGACCGACCCGGAGCGCCAGTTCCTCGGCTGCCTGATGCAGCTCCCCGCCCGCCCGGCGCGGCGGCTGCTGGCCGGAATGCGCGCCACCGACTTCACCGGCGGCATGGCCGCCCACGTCCTCCAACTCGCCATCGAGGTCGTGGCCGCCGAGCACACCCCGGCCCCGGTCACCCTCTACACCCACGCCCTCGCCACCGGGCAAGCACCGGGCGAGAAGCGCCGCGAATGGCTGTCCGGCTGGCTCATCGACACCTACCGGGACGCCCCACCCGCCGAGCTGGCCCACCACCTCAAAGCCGTGCTGCTGGAGGCCGCGTGGCGACGTGCGCTGCTCGCGCACGCCCGCCGGATCGAGCAGGCCGTGTCCGGCTCGCCCACGGCGGTGCTGCGCGACCTGGCCGACGACACCGGCGCGATCGACGAACTGTGGACCCGCTACCAGGCCGCGACGACGGCCAACCCGACCCACCTGGAGGTGGCTGCCTGATGTTCACCGTGACCGACCTGTTCTGCGGAGCCGGGGGTTCCGGGCTCGGCGCGACCGCCGTGCCGGGTGTGGAGCTGGTGATGGCCGCCAACCACAGCGCGCGGGCGATCGAGACCCACGCCGCGAACTTCCCCGGCTGCGAGCACGACTGCGCCGACATCTCCCAAGTGGAGCCGCGCCGCTACCGGCGCACCAACATCCTGTGGGCGTCCCCGGAGTGCACCAACCACTCCATCGCCAAGGGCCGCAAGCGCGCCAGCGTGCAGCCGAGCCTGTTCGACGAGCCCGTGCCGGACCACGTGGCGGAGCGGTCCCGGGCAACGATGTGGGACGTGCCCCGCTTCGCCGAGGTGCACCGCTACGACGCCGTGATCGTGGAGAACGTCGTCGATGCGGCGAAGTGGGCACCGTTTCGGGCGTGGCTGCTGGCGATGGACTCCTACGGCTACGACCACAAGATCGTGTCGCTGAACTCCATGCACGCCCCCGCGATCGCCGCGCCGCGCGCGCCCCAGTCGCGCGACCGGATGTACGTGGTGTTCTGGCGCAAGGGCAACCCCGCCCCCCAGCTCGACATCCGCCCGAAGGCGTGGTGTCCCACCTGCGACCGCGAGGTGCGGGCGATCCAGGCGTGGAAGGGCACCGCCCGCGTCGGCCGCTACCGGCAGCAGTACCTCTACCGCTGCCCGTCGGCGACCTGCCGCCACCAGATCGTGGAACCCTACGTGCTCCCGGCCGCCGCCGCGATCGACTGGAGCCTTCCCGGGCAGCGCATCGGCGACCGCGACAAGCCCCTGTCCGCCAAGACCCTCGCCCGCATCCGGGCCGGAATGCTGCGCTACGCCACACCGCAACTGGTCACCGCGGGCGGCTCGTGGAACGACACCAGCTACCCGACCAGCCAGCCGTTCCGCACCCGCACCACGCGGGAGGCCGAAGGGCTGATCGTGCCGCTGGAAGGCCGCGACGGCAAAGAAGCCCGCCACACCGACGAGCCGTTCCGGACCCAGACCACGCGACACCAGGACGCCCTGGTGGTGCCCTACTACGGCACCGCCACCACCGCCGGGCCGGCCAGCGACCCCATCGGCACGCTCACCACCCGCGACCGCTACGGGCTGGCGTTCATCGCCGAGCTGCGCGGGGGCGGCTCCACCGCCCGCGACGTCCGCGAGCCCCTGGCCACCGTCTGCGCCAGCGGCAACCACCACATGCTCGTCCACCAGCGCCCCGAGCCCCGGCACCACCGGGCGGGGCTGGACCTGGCGCGGTTCGCGGTCGGCACCGACGGCACCACCCACGACCGCGGCGACCTCCCACCGGCTGTCGAGAACGCCTCGTTCCGGATGCTCACCGTCGCCGAGATCCAGGCCGCCATGGCCTTCACCCCGCACTACGTGATCACCGGCAACAAGCGCGAGCAGGTCCGCCAACTCGGCAACGGCGTCACCCCGCCCGCCGCCGAATGGCTCGTCCGCTCCGTCGTCGCCTCCCTCGACACCACCGTCCACGACAGCTTGGAGGCTGCCTGATGACCCCAAACCGCGGGGCGACGCTGCTCGCCCAGCTCCACGACGCACTGACCCGCTACGTGGTCATGCCCTCCGACCAGGCCACCGACGCCGTGGTGCTCTGGATCGCCGCCACGCACGTCCAGCCCGCGTGGGCGCACGCGCCGCGGCTGGTGATTCGGGCACCGGAACGGCGGTGCGGGAAGTCGCGGTTGCTCGACATCGTGGAGGCCACCTGCCGCGATCCGCTGATCACGGTCAACGCCAGTCCGGCCGCGGTGTACCGGTCGATCACCCCGGATCCGCCGGTGCTGCTGGTGGACGAGGCCGACACCATCTTCGGCCCCAAGGCTGGGGACAACGAGGACCTGCGCGGGCTGCTCAACGCCGGACACCAGCGTGGCCGGCCAGCCCTGCGCTACGACGCCGCCAGCCAGACCGTCGTCACGATCCCGACGTTCGCGATGGCCGCGCTGGCGGGGATTGGGGCGATGCCCGACACCATCGAGGACCGCGCCGTGGTCGTGCACATGCGCCGCCGCGCCGCGGGGGAGAAGACGTTCCCTTACCGCGCCCGGCGCGACCGGGAACCGCTGCGGGCGCTCGCTCAGCAGCTCACCGAGTGGCTGCGCGGGGACATGGCCATCCTCGAACGGGCTGAACCGGCAATGCCGGTGGAGGACCGGGCGGCTGACACGTGGGAGCCGCTGGTCGCGGTCGCCGACCACGCCGGAGGCGACTGGCCCGAGCGCGCCCGCGCCGCCGCCGTGGAGATGACCCGCGAGCACAACGAGACCGGGGAGATCTCCGACCGGCTGCGGCTGCTCATCGACTGCCGCACCGCCTTCGCCGACGACCTCGCGTTGCCTACCGCCGAGCTGCTGCACCGGCTGCGCGGGCTGGAGGAGTCCCCGTGGCGGGAGTTCGGGCCGACCGGGCTCACCGCCATGAAGCTCGGCTCGCTGCTCAAGGAGTACGGCATCCGCTCGGCCACCATCCGCTTCCCCGGCAGCGGGCAGGCCAAGGGCTACTCAGTGTGAGGGTGTGGGTGGGCTGTGGCTTGGTGGTTATGGTCCGGTTTGGTTGCGTGGTGACTGG
>NZ_BAABIB010000025.1:0-15524 GCF_039542405.1 Amycolatopsis dongchuanensis | reverse complement strand
TAAGACCGCTTGGCCTCCGACTTCGGCTCGCCGCACCGGCGCCTGGCCCGCCGTGCCGGCGCCCGGCCGCCGTGCCGTCACCCGCCCCGCCGCGCCGCCATCCGACCCGCCAGGCGCCCCCGAGTCGCCGCCACTCGGCTCGCCGCACCGGCCCCGGGCACCGGCCCCCCGGCACCACCAGCCCCGACGCCTCGCCCTCCGGCTTTACGACTCCTTCGGCGGGAGCCAGGACAGGCCCGGCACCCCCCACTTGTTGCGCTTGAGCATGCGCTTGGCGTCACGGGCGTGGCGCCCGATCAGCCGGTCGAGGTAGATGTAGCCATCCAGGTGGTCGGTCTCGTGTTGCAGGCAGCGTGCGAAGTAGCCCGTGCCCTCTACCTCGATCGGGTTGCCTTCGACGTCGAAGCCGGTCACCTTGGCCCACTTGGCGCGGCCCGTCGGGTACGACTCGCCGGGCGCGGACAGGCAGCCCTCCCAGTCGTCGTCCGGGTCCGGCATCGTCTCCGGGATTTCGGACGTCTCCAGCTTCGGGTTCACGACGACGCCCTTGTGCCGCACGCCCTCGTCGTCGGGGCAGTCGTAGACGAACACCCGCAGGTCGATGCCGATCTGGTTGGCCGCGAGGCCCACACCCTCGGCGGCGTACATCGTCTCGAACATGTCCTCGGTGAGCGTGCGCAGTTCGTCGTCGAACTTCTCCACCTCGCGCGTGGGGTGGTGCAGCACGGGATCGCCGGCGATGCGGATGGGGTGAATCGTCACGAAGAGCGATCGTACCCATCCGTGGACCGTGACGCGCCGGGCCGTGATCCCGCGCCCGGGGGGTGTCCGCGTGGTTCAATGGCGCCGCGGAACGACAACCGTGTTCTTCGGCGATTTGAGGGAGTCAGATGGACGCCGCGGAGTCGATGGCCGACGGGCGGCCGTCCCCGCCCGATCCCCCTGCCGGCCTGTCCGAGCGCGAGGTCGCCATCCTGGCCTTCGAGCGCCTGTGGTGGCGCTACGCGGGGGCCAAGGAGGAGGCGATCCGCGAGAAGTTCGGCCTCTCGTCGACACGGTACTACCAGTTGCTCAACCAGCTGCTCGAAAAGCCGGAGGCCCTGCAGGCCGACCCGATGCTCGTGAAGCGCCTGCGCAAGGTGCGCACCACCCGGCAGCGCAAGCGGGTCGCCCGGCGGCTGGGGATCGAGGGACGATGAACTTCTTCCAGGGCCTGTCCCGGCCGATGCGTCTCGCCGGTGTGGCGTTGCTCGGCGTCGCGGCCATCGCGGCGATCATCGGCATCGTCACGGCCGTCACCGGCGACAACGGCAAGAACACCGCGGAACCGCCCCCCGCGACGCCGACCGCGACCGCGCCCGGCAGCGAGGTGCCGTCGAGCACCACGCCGCCGTCGTCGACCGCGGGCAGCACGCCGCCGCCCGCCACGGGCACCACCCCGCCGCCCGCGGGCACCGAAGCGCCCGGCACGGCGGGACCGGGTCAGCCGGGTGGCGCGCCCGCGAGCCAGCCGCAGAACCAGAACGGTGGCGTCCCCGCCGACCAGGCCTCGGCGAAGTGGGTGCCGGTGCGCGTCTACAACAACAGCACGATCCACGGCCTCGCCGCCCGCGCGGCCAACGACCTGCGGGCCGACGGCTGGAACGTCGTGCAGGTGGACAACTACCCGTACGGCATCATCCCGACCACCACGGCCTACTACACGCCGGGCACGGACGAGGAGACCGCCGCGAAGTCGCTGGCGAGCTGGTTCAACATGAAGGCCGAGCCGCGCTTCGAGGGCATCCAGAACGCGAGCCCGGGCGTGATCGTCATCGTGACCAATGACTACAAGGGTTTGCGGGCCAAGGGTTCCTGAGTCTGGTTAGTAGGGGAAAGCGCCTTTCCGCCACCGGGTGGGAAGCGCTTTCTGCTGTCGGCCGGGGGTTGTTTGGCGTAGCTGCTGTGGCGGGGCTGGCTTTGCGGCGACGCTGCGCAGTAAGCGGTTTCCGGCGGGGGCGAGTAAGCGCTTGCGGAGGAGTGGCAAGCCACGTATCCGGCAAGCGCTTCCCGCCGTCACTGCGGAAGCGCCCGTGCCACTGGCGGCAGCAAGCGCTTCCCGCGCTCGCCCTGGAAGCGCTCGTGCCGGTTGCGGCAGCAAGCGCTTCCCGCGCTCGCCCTGGAAGCGCTTTCTCAAGGCGCTGGCAGCGGCAAGCGCTTCCCCGCTCGGGTGCAGTAAGCGCCTCCGCGCCCAGCGGTCACCGCGCCTGCTGGCCCTCCGCGTAGGCCTCCAGCGCCGCGAGCTGGGCCGGGTCCAGTGAGGGGCGTACGACCTTCCTCGCGGACTCCAGGTGGGCGGCCGTCACCTCTGCGGCCTCCAGCGACTCCCGCATCGCCGTGAGAGCGGCTTCTCGGATGAGGGCGGCGCAGTCCGCCGCGGAATATCCGTCCAGAGTGGATGCGATCTGCTCCAGGTCCACATCGGACGCCAACGGGGTGTGCCGCGCCGTGGCGCGGAGGATGGCCGCCCTCGCTTCGGCGTCGGGCGGGGGCACGTAGACCCGGCGCTCCAGCCGTCCCGGCCGGAGCAACGCCGGGTCCACCAGCTCCGGCCGGTTCGTGGCTCCCAGGACCACCACGTCCCGCATGGGCTCGACACCGTCCAGCTCGGTGAGCAGCGCTGCGACCACCCGGTCCGTCACGCCCGAGTCGCTCGACTGCCCGCGGCGGGGCGCGATCGCGTCGACCTCGTCGAGGAAGATCAGAGACGGGGCGGCGTCCGCGGCCCGCCGGAACAGCTCCCGCACCGCCCGCTCCGACTCGCCGACCCACTTGTCCAGCAGCTCGGCACCCTTGACCGCGAACACGTTCAACGCGCCCGTACCCGCCAGCGCCCGCAACAGGAACGTCTTGCCACCACCCGGCGGCCCGTACAACAGCACCCCTCGCGGCGGCTCGATGCCGAGCCGCGCAAAGGAATCCGGGTACCGCAGCGGCCACAACACGGCCTCCGTGAGCGACTGCTTCACCTCGGCCATGTCGCCCACGTCATCGAGGCTGAGGCCACCGGTCGCCAGGTTGTCCGAAGTGGACAGCGAGATCGGACGGACGGTGGCGAGCGCGTCGAGCAGGTCCTGCTGCGCGATGCGTGGCTGCTCGGCCTCACGCTGCCTGAGCGCGGCCCGCAACGCCGCGTCCCGGCGCAGTGCGATCAGATCGGCCGCCACGAAACCCGGCGTCTTCTCCGCCAGCGCACCACAGTCCACACCGGACTCCACGGGCACGTCCCGCAGCAGCAGGCGCAACAGCTCGGTGCGGGTCCTGGCGTCGGGCAGTGAGATCGACAGCTCGCGGTCCAGCAGCTCCGGGCCGCGCAGGCGCGGGTCGCACGACTCGGGGTGCGCCGTCGTGGCGACTACGGCGAACCCGGGCTTCGCGAGCGCGTTCCGCAGCTCGTCGAGCACGATCGTCGCCACCGGCGGGCGGTCGGCTGCGGGCAACAGCGCGTCCACGTCGGTGAGCAACAGCACCGTGGGCTCGCCCGGCACCGCCCGCGCGATGGTCTCGCGCAGCGCCGCGGCGGCGGAGTTCGGTTCGAGCACCGCGATGTTCGGCGCGGCGAGGCACAGCACCCGCACGTCCTCGGCAGCGGCCACCGACCGCACCAGCGTCGCCTTGCCGACCCCTTCGGGCCCGGACAGCAGCACGCCCAGCTGGGCCGTCGTGCCCAGCCTGGCCAGCAGCTCCGGCCGCCGGAAGGCGAGATCGAACCACTCGGCGAGCGTGCGGGCCTGCGTCTGTGCGCCCACGAGATCCGTCACCGGCACCGCGGGCACGTCCTCTTCGACCGGCGCCACAGCAGCTGCGACCGGAGCGGGAGATTCCACTGTGGACGGAGGTGCCGGGGTCCCGTTGCGCCAGCTGACGACGGTGGACGGGCCGACCGCCACCACCCCGGCCGGTTCGGTGGCGGTGACGGTGAGCAGCTCGCTGGTCCACGTGGCGCCGATCGCCCTGGACAGCTGCCCGCGCACCGAGGCGACGTCCGCGCCGGGCGGCGGCGCGAGGTCCTGCGGCAGCAGCGACACCGCGTCACCGACCGTGAACACCTTGCCGATCAACGCGAGCCGCAGCGTGTTCGGTGACACCGACCCGCTCGCCAGCCGCGAACCGGCGACCGTCACGCTGCGGGCCGCGGACACCTCCGCGGGCGCGACCACCACCTCGGAACCCTCTGTGACACCGAGGTTGGAGGCTGTCACATCGTCGGCGAGCACGACACCGGGCGGGTTGTCACCGTCGGCGGGGGCCGCCAGGGCAGCCGTGCGGCGTGCGCCCGTGAGGTGCACCGCGTCCCAGGCCCGCAGGCCGAGCGCGTCGAGCACCTCCGGGTGCAGCCGGACGACGCCGCGCCGGGTGTCGAGCGCGGACGGCGTGTGCCGCAGGGTCAGCGTGATCTGGGGGCTGCTCACGCGTTCACCTTAGAGCGAGGACTAGCGGTTGCCCCGTTGCCGGAGGCCGATGCGCCGCCAGCTGCGGCGGCGGTTGCGGTCTTCGCTGTCCGGGGGGAACGTGCGCACGCGCACGACGTGCTCCGGCTGCGTGCGTGGCTGCCGGCCCCCGAGCCTGCCCGCACCCGCGAGCTTCGGCCGCCGCAGGCGGAGGCGGCGGGTGCTGCGGGCTCGCCGGATCGCGCGGCGTTCGGCCAAGGGGGCGTGCCACGCTTCCGGGTGGTTGGCGAGCCAGTGGTAGCGACGCACCGCGTACGGGATGTGCGCGAGGTACACCAGCAGTGCGACGGTGAGCGCCACCAGCGGGTACTGGATGATCGCCGCGGCGAGCAGGCCCACGCCCACGAGCAGCGGCGCGACCGCCTTCGCCGGCGCCTTCACGGTCTTCAGCGACAACGTCGGGATGCGGCTGATCAGCAGCAACGCGATCCCCACCGTCCACACCCACACCACGGGTTCGGACGACCACCAGCCGTCGCCGTACTCCAGGGTCACGATCAGCGGCAGCAACGCCAGCAGACCGCCTGCCGGAGCGGGCACGCCGACGAAGAACTCCTTCGCGTAAGGCGGTTTCTCCACGTCGAGCAGGGTGTTGAAGCGGGCGAGGCGCAGCACGATGCACACCGCGAACACGAGTGAGGTCACCCAGCCGATGCCCTCGGTGTCGGTGTGCCAGATGTAGAGGACGAGCGCGGGGGCGACACCGAACGAGATGGCGTCGGACAGCGAGTCCAGCTCGGCGCCCATCTTCGACGTCGCGTCGAGCAGCCGGGCGATCCGGCCGTCGAGGCTGTCGAGCACCGCGGCGACGCCGATCGCGCCGATCGCCAGCACGTAGTTGTGGTGCAGCGCGAACTGCACGGCCGACAGGCCGGCACACAGCGCGAGCACCGTGATCGCGTTCGGCAGCAGCCGGACGCCCGGGGTCACCACGCGGACCATCCCTCAGTCCTTCCCCTGGGGAAGCTCGGCGAGCGGGGTTTCGCCGCCGATCGTGCGCTGGCCCTTGCTGACCAGCACCCGGCTGCCCTCGGGCAGGTACAGGTCGACGCGCGAGCCGAAGCGGATCAAGCCATAGGTTTCGCCGGCCGCGAGTTTGTCGCCTTCGGCGGTCTGGCACAAGATGCGGCGCGCGACGAGTCCCGCGATCTGGACCACGACCAGTTCGTGCCCGTCCACGGTGCGCAGCAGCAGCGAGTTGCGCTCGTTGTCGTCGCTGGCCTTGTCCAGGTCGGCGGACAGGAACTTGCCCGGCCGGTACGCGACGCGCTCGACTACGCCGCTCGCGGGCGCCCGCTGGACGTGCACGTCGAACACCGACAGGAACACGCTCACCCGCATCCGCGGCTGCGCGGGCAGCCCCAGCTCCGGCGGGGGCGTGGCCTCCTCGATGAGCGAGACGATGCCGTCGGCGGCGGCCAGCGCGAGACCGTCGCGGGCGGGCGGCACGCGCCGGGGCTCGCGGAAGAACGCCGCCGTGGCCAGCGTCGCCAGCCCGCCGAGGACGCCGAGCGGCTTGGCGACGCGGCGCAACAGCAGGGTGGCGGCGATCCCGCCGGCGACGAACGGGCGTCCGGCGGGGTGCATCGGGGGCAGGGTCTCGCGGGCCAGCTGCAAGGCGTGGGCGACGGGGTTGCCGGCCTGTTCCGGCGTCTTGGGGCTCATCACGTTCCCGGGGTAGGTGCAAAGGTCACCGGTTGGTATCGACCGAACCGGGTCCGGCGTGGCGATTCGCCGGTCTGGGTATCCACGCTACCGCCAGTCCGGGGCGGGCCTGGCTGTGAGGGGGAGCGCACTGGGGGCGTGCCTGCTAACACGGAGTCAGATCGGCCGATGCAGACCGTAGTAACAGCAGAGAGGAACCGTCATGCCAGCGCCCGACTTTTCGCCCGAAGGGCGACTTGGCGAGCTGCTCGAATCCTGGCGGCGGGACATCCTGAGCGTGCCGATCCCCCCTCTGGTGGACCTGGCGACGGCGGTCGCGCTCGTCACGGGGACCGGTAAGGCCCCCGATGAGGTCACGAGCGGCGGGTGAGGGTCAGCACCAGCCGCAGCAGGCCCAGCAGCACGACGGCGCCGAGCACGGCGACGCCGAAGCTGGGGAAGTCGAACTCGAACGTCTTCTCGTGGCCCGTCACCAGCCGGTAGAGCAGCCCGCCGAGCGCCGCGCCGACCACGCCGACGAGCACGCTGACCAGGCAGCCCTGCCGCCGCCGGTCACGCCCGCCGATGACGAGGTTGGCGGCCCAGCCGGCCAGCGCCCCGAAGACGATCCACGAGAAGAACCCCATGAGAGGAATCTAGTCGCGCGGAGCGCGTCCGTTGAGGGTGGCGGCGGGGAAGTGGCCGGCCCCTAGAGGAGGAAGACGTCCACCTCGGTGCCCTCGGGGAAGTGGCCGGCCCCTAGAGGAGGAGGACGTCCACCTCGGTGCCCTCGGGCGCCTCGGTCACGTCCTCCGGCAGCACGATGAGGCAGTTGGCCTGGGTGAACGCCGCGAGCAGGTGCGAGCCGGGGCCGCCGCGTGGGCCGACCTCGCCGGTCACCTCGCCCTCGTGCTGCCAGTAGTAGCCGCGGCGGAACTGCCGCCGCCCGGCCGGTGACATCAGCCCCTCCGTCAGCCGCGCGCGCACGCGGTGCCGGTCGACCTTTTCGTGCCCCAGCGCGGTGAGCAGCGCCGGGCGCAGGAACACCTCGAACGACACCAGCACGCTCACCGGGTTCCCCGGCAGGGTGACGACGGGGACGCCGTGCCACCGGCCGTTGCCCTGCGGCCCGCCCGGCTGCATCGCGACCTTCTGGAACCGCACGCCCGCGCCGTCCAGCGCGTCCTTGACCACCTCGTACGCGCCCGCGCTCACCCCGCCGGAGGTGACGACGAGGTCGAACTCCCCGATGCGCGGCTCGACGTTGTCGCGGAACAGGGCGACGTCGTCGATGCTCATCGCGACCTCGGCCTCGCAACCGAGCCCGCGGATCGCGGCGGCGAGCATCGTGCTGTTCGACTCGTAGATCTGGCCGTGCTTCAACGGCTCGGGCGGCAGCACGAGCTCGGTTCCGGTCGACACGACGAGGACCTTCAACGGCCGCCGCACGGTGAGCCGGTCGAGGCCCACGGCCGACGCGAGCCCCAGCTGCGCCGGGCCGAGCACCGTGCCCGCGGGCAGCGCCACCGAACCCTTCGCCACGTCCTCGCCGACGCGCCGCAGGTGGTTGCCCGGCGGCACGGTCTCGAAGACGCGGACGCGTTCGGTGCCGCCGTCGGTGCGCTCGACCATGACAACGCTGTCGGCGCCGGGCGGCAGCGGGGCGCCGGTCATGATCCGGTGGGCCGTGCCCGGTGGCAGTTCGGGCACCTCGACGCGGCCCGCCGGGATGTCCTCGCCCACGGGCAGCTCCACCGGGTGCTCCGCGCTCGCCCCGGCGACGTCGGCCGCGCGGACGGCGTACCCGTCCATCGCCGAATTGTCGAACGGGGGCAGCGAAACCCCGGCGAGCACGTCCTCGGCCAGCACCAACCCGGCGCACTCGGCGAGCGGCAGGCTCACGGTGGGCGCGGTGCCCAGCAGCGAGACGATCTCGGCACGGTATTCGTCGACGGAAACCACGGAGACCATCCTGCCCCGCCGGTCCAGCGTGCGACACTCACCCCGTTTCGATCACCTTCGGGGGAGGTCCGGTGCAGGTCCACACGCGGCACACGCCCACCTTCGGCGTGGCGCGGATCAGTCTGGCGCCGGGGGAGGCGGTCCAGGCGGTGCCCGACACGCTGCTCGCCAGCAGCTTCGGCGTCGCCGAGGTGCAGCCCTCGCGCGGCGGACTGCGCGCGCACGGCAAGGGCGGGCCGTCGGTGTTCACCGCGCCGAAGGAGGGCGGCTGGCTCGACCTCGCCCCGGACGGGCCCGGCGACGTCTACCCGCTGGAACTGGACGGGCGCACCGGGTGGAACGTCAGCAGGCAGGCGTTCCTCGCGCGCCCGGCCACCGTCCGCGTCGACCACGGCTGGCAGGCGCTGCAGGCGCTCTTCGGCAGTGACAGCGGTTTCCTGGAGCACTACAGCGGAACCGGGCCGTTGGTGCTGGCCTGCGCCGGTCCGGTGGACGCGCTGAAGATCGAGCCGGGCGAGCTCATCACGGTGCGCCCGCCCTACCTGCTCGCCTACCCCGACACCGTGCAGTGCAGGCTGCGCGCGATCGACCCGGCGGGGCCGCAGTCGATCCGGACCGGCGAGGGGCTGGCGCTCGACTTCGCCGGACCCGGGACCGTTTTGGTGCAAGCTCGTAAATCTCGGTGAATTGCCCATTGCCCACGGGCGTTATTCCGGTAGCGTGATCGCCATCTTGGGACACCGGATCGGCACGGTATCCCAGTGTTCTTTGGTGGCAAGGAGGACGCCGTGGCAGTCGGCACGGTCAAGTGGTTCAATTCCGAAAAAGGCTACGGGTTCATCGCCTCGCCCGACGGCCCTGACGTATTCGTGCACTATTCGGCAATCCAGTCCGACGGATTCCGCACTCTCGACGAAGGGGACCGGGTCGAGTTCGAGATCCAGGCCGGCCGCGACGGCCGCAGTCAGGCGGCGGACGTTCGCAAGCTCTCCTGAGAGCTGACGCTAGGCTGCCTGTGTGACAGGCGAAGTGTCGGGGGACCTCACCGGTCGCCGGCTGGGCAACTACCGCATCGACGGGGTGCTCGGCAAAGGCGGCATGAGTGTCATGTACAAGGCCACCGACGTCCGGCTCGGGCGCAAGGTCGCCTTGAAGGTGATCGGTGAGCACCTCGGCGCCGACGCGGAGTTCCGCGAGCGTTTCGTCGACGAAGCCCGCAACACCTCGGCCATCGACCACGCCAACGTCGTTCCCCTGTACGACTTCGGCGAGATCGACGGCATGCACTACATCGCCATGCGCCTCGTGGACGGGGCGGATCTGGCGAGTCTCCTCTCGGCGGGCCCGATCGCGCCCGAACGCGCCCTGCGCCTGCTGGACCAGGTCGCGGACGCGCTCGACAGCCTGCACTCGCGCGGCCTCGTGCACCTCGACGTCAAGCCCGCCAACGTGCTCGTCACCAGCAGGGAGTCGGCGCGTGAGCACGTCTACGTCGCCGACTTCGGGCTGACCCGCCGTGGTGCGACCGGGCACCGCACGCGGGGCGGTGACTTCCTGGGCTCGCCGACGTACGCGGCGCCGGAGCACCTGCGTGGCGAGCCGCTCGACGGCCGGACGGACCAGTACGCGCTCGCCTGTGTGCTGTACGCGTGCCTCACCGGCGGCCCGCCGTTCACGGGCGACGTGCCGACGGTGATCAAGGGGCACCTGGCGGGTGAGCCGCCGTCGGTGTCGCGTGCGGTGCAGCTGCCCGCCGCGGTCGACGACGTGGTCCGCCGGGGCATGGCGAAGAACCCCGCGGACCGCTATGAAAGCTGTCGCGCGCTGATCGCGGCGGCGCGCCAGGCGCTCGGTCCGGTGCTGGGCAACGACGCGCAGGCGACCGTGGCGGCCAGGGTGCCGCAGGCCGATGAGCCGTGGGCTTCTGAGCCGACCGTCGAGGCCCGGCCGCAGCAGCCGGGCGGCGCCTGGGCGGGCCCGCCCGGTGCCGGGAACGCCTGGGCCGCGCAGCCGACGGTCGAGGCCCGCCCGCCGCAGCCCGGTCCGTACTCGTCGGGGCCGCACCAGTGGGGCGATCCGCAGTCCTCGGGGCCCCGGCAGTGGGAGCGCCCCGCCGAACCGCAGTCCGGGGGCTGGCACCCCTCCGGGTATTCACAGCAACCCGGCTGGGGGCAGCAGCCGCCGCAGCAGTACGGGCAGGCGTTCCCGCCGCCCGGCTACGGCCACTCGTCCGGGTACTCGACGCCACCCTTCGGTGCGCCCCAGTACGGCTACCCGCAGCGGCAGCAGCCCGCCAAGAAGAAGAGCCTCCTGTGGCTGTGGCTGCTGCTCGGCGCGCTCGTCGTCGCCGGCGGCGTCGTCGCGGCCGTGGTGCTGACGGGCGGCGGCGGGAGCGGGGCGCCGGAGACCACCGCGCCCGACATCCCCGTCGGGCCGACGGGCGGGGCGTCGCAGCCCCCGTCGTCGGGTGGCAGGCCGCCCGCGACGATCTCCATCCGTCCCTCGGCCTGACCAGCACTTCTTGCACTCTCGGGGTGAGAGTGCTAAACACGACCTTGGCACTCGGCACCGTCGAGTGCCAGACAAGAGGTCGGGACGGTGAGGCCGGACCCGGGAGCTTCCGGGGCTGGTCGTCCGTCGCGGGCACCGAGCCTGGCCGAAGGACGTGTCCTGCTGCTGGCAGCAAACCAGGACTGGCCACGCAGCGCCCAATACCGGAGGACAACACCGCAATGGCCAAACTGATCGCGTTCGACGAGGACGCCCGCCGTGGTCTCGAGCGCGGCCTCAACACCCTCGCCGAAGCCGTCAAGGTGACGCTGGGCCCCCGTGGCCGCAACGTCGTGCTCGAGAAGAAGTGGGGCGCGCCGACCATCACCAACGATGGCGTCTCCATCGCGAAGGAGATCGAGCTCGAGGACCCGTGGGAGAAGATCGGGGCCGAGCTCGTCAAGGAAGTCGCCAAGAAGACCGACGACGTCGCGGGTGACGGCACCACCACCGCCACCGTGCTCGCCCAGGCGCTCGTGCGCGAGGGCCTGCGCAACGTGGCCGCCGGTGCCGACCCCATCAGCCTGAAGCGTGGCATCGAGACCGCCGTCGAGGCCGTCGTCGAGCAGCTGCACAAGGCCGCCAAGGAGGTCGAGACCAAGGAGCAGATCGCTGCCACCGCCTCGATCTCGGCCGCGGACCGCACCATCGGTGAGCTGATCGCCGAGGCGCTGGACAAGGTCGGCAAGGAAGGCGTCGTCACCGTCGAGGAGTCGAACACCTTCGGCCTCGAGCTGGAGCTCACCGAGGGTATGCGCTTCGACAAGGGCTACATCTCGGGCTACTTCGTCACCGACGCCGAGCGTCAGGAAGCCGTGCTGGAGGACCCGTACATCCTCCTGTTCGGCTCGAAGATCTCCAACGTCAAGGACCTGCTCCCGGTGCTGGAGAAGGTCATGCAGTCGGGCAAGCCGCTGCTGATCATCGCCGAGGACGTCGAGGGCGAGGCGCTGGCCACCCTGGTCGTCAACAAGATCCGCGGCACCTTCAAGTCCGTCGCCGTCAAGGCTCCGGGCTTCGGTGACCGCCGCAAGGCCATCCTGCAGGACATCGCGATCCTGACCGGTGGCCAGGTGATCAGCGAGGACGTGGGCCTCAAGCTCGAGAACGCCGACCTGAACCTGCTGGGCCGCGCCCGCAAGGCGGTCATCACCAAGGACGAGACGACCATCGTCGAGGGTGCCGGCGACGCGGAACAGATCCAGGGCCGGGTCAACCAGATCCGCACCGAGATCGAGAACTCGGACTCGGACTACGACCGCGAGAAGCTGCAGGAGCGGCTCGCGAAGCTGGCCGGCGGCGTGGCCGTCATCAAGGCCGGTGCCGCGACCGAGGTCGAGCTGAAGGAGCGCAAGCACCGCATCGAGGACGCGGTGCGCAACGCCAAGGCCGCCGTCGAGGAGGGCATCGTCGCCGGTGGTGGCGTGGCTCTGCTGCAGGCGTCCAAGGCCGCGTTCGAGGGCCTGCGCCTGTCGGGTGACGAGGCGACCGGTGCCAACATCGTCAAGGTGGCGGTCGAGGCTCCGCTCAAGCAGATCGCCGTCAACGCCGGCCTCGAGGGCGGCGTCGTGGCCGAGAAGGTCAAGGGTCTGCCCGAGGGTCACGGCCTCAACGCCGCGACCGGCGAGTACGAGGACCTGGTCGCCGCCGGCGTCATCGACCCGGCCAAGGTGACCCGCTCGGCGCTGCAGAACGCCGCTTCGATCGCGGCGCTGTTCCTGACCACCGAGGCCGTCGTCGCCGACAAGCCGGAGAAGGCCGCGGCCGCTCCGGCGGGCGACCCGTCCGGTGGCATGGGCGGCATGGACTTCTGATCAGTCCAGTCGGTCGAAAAGAGCTCGGAGGGGGCTTCGGCACTTCGGTGCCGGAGCCCCCTTCGGCGTTTCCGGGTCACTCGGCGGTGTCTTCCGGCGTCAGGAGCCAGCACGCGGCGTAGATGATCGCCGCCGTGCCGGCGCTGAAGACGGTCGCGGCGACCGCGGCGATCCGGACGACCGACACGTCGACGCCGAGGTAGTCGGCCCAGCCGGCGCACACGCCGGAGAGCATGCGGTCGGTCGTGCTGCGACGGAGTTTCCTGGTGGTGTGCACGCTGTTCGTCATGACCCCATGGTGGGCGCCGCGGCCCGCGGGAACATCGGGGAACGGCCCTGAGCCGACCCCGGTTTCCACCCCTGACCTGGAGTTGCTCCACGTGGGCATCGGGCGGCCTCGGCGATAGAGTCGGGACCATGCCGGGATCTTTGCTGGGGACCGAGGTGCGCCGGGTCGAGGACCCGGAACTGCTGCGCGGCCAGGGCACGTACGTGGGCAACCTGCGCATCGAGGGCGCGCTGTACGTGGCGTTCGTGCGCTCGCCGTTCGCGCACGCGCTCGTCACCGCGATCGACACCACCGAGGCCGCGAAAGCGCCGGGGGTCGTCGCCGTCTACACGTCCGAGGACCTGGGGCTGCCCGCCCTGCCGCCGTTCATCGAGCTGAACCCGAAGTGCGCGCGGTACCCGCTGGCGAGCGACCGCGTGCGGTTCGTGGGCGAGCCGGTGGCGGTCGTGGTGGCCGAGACGCAGACCGCCGCGGTGGACGCGCTGGAGCTGGTCGACGTCGACTACGAGCCGTTGCCCGCCGCGGTCGACCTCGAGGAAGCGCTGGACCCCGACGCGCCGACGCAGTTCCCCGAGCTGGGCAGCAACATCGCCGCCGGTAACCGGGACGCGGACGACGACGTGCTCGCGGGCGCGGACGTCGTGGTGCGGGCGCGCATCGAGAACCAGCGCCTCGCCGTCGCGCCGATGGAGGGCAACGCGATCGCGGCCCTGCCCGGTGACGACGAGTTCGACCTGACCGTCTACGTCTCCACCCAGATGCCGCACGGGTTCCGCAGCGCGGTGGAGAAGGTCTTCGGCCTGTCCGCCGAGCGGATCCGGGTCATCGCGCCGCACGTGGGTGGCGGCTTCGGCGGCAAGGCGGGGATGACGGCCGAGTACGCCGTGGTCATCGAGGTGTGCCGCCGGCTCGGCAGGCCCGCGCGCTGGACCGAGACCCGCTCGGAGAACCTGCAGTCGATGCCGCACGGCCGCGCGCAGGTGCAGTACGGCGAGCTGGGGCTGCGGTCGGACGGCAAGATCGTCGGCCTGCGCTGCCGCGTGATCGGGGACGCCGGCGCGTACGCGGGCTTCGGTGGCGCGCTCGCGCTCGGGCCGACGCGGACGATGGCGCAGGGCGTCTACGACATCCCGAAGATCAGCTACGCGGGGATCGCCGCGCTGACGAACACCACGCCGGTGGGTGCGTTTCGCGGTGCGGGGCGGCCCGAGGCGGCGGCGATGCTGGAGCGGCTGATGGACCTCGCCGCGGCCGAGCTGGACCTGGATCCGGCGGAGCTCCGGCGGCGCAACTTCCTCAAGCCCGAGCAGTTCCCGTACACCACGCTGACCGGCGCGAGCTACGACAGCGGTGACTACGACCTGCCGCTGCGGGAGGCGTTGCGGCTGGCGGGGTACGAGGACCTGCGGGCCGAGCAGGCGCGGCGGATCGAGGCCGGGGAGACGGTGCTGCTGGGCATCGGCATGTCGGCGTACGTGGAGATCACCGGTGGTGGCGCGGGTGAGTTCGCCTCGGTCGAGATCGACACCGACGGCGGGGCGACGATCAAGGTCGGCACGTCGGGCCACGGGCAGGGGCACCCCACGGCGTTCTCGATGATCGTCGCGGACGCGCTGGGTCTGCCGCTGGAGCGGGTGCGGTTCGTCCAGTCGGACACAGCGACCGTGCCGCGTGGTGGCGGCACGGGTGGTTCGCGATCGTTGCAGCTGGGCGGCAGCGCGGTGCGGCAGGCGTCGGACCTGGTGCTGCGCCGGGCCAAGGAACTCGCGGCGACGCAACTCGAAGCGGCGGTCGAGGACATCGAGCTCACGGACGACGGCGCGCTGGGCGTGCGGGGCGTCCCCACGGCGACGATGACGTGGGCGGAGGTCGCCACGGCCGCCCAGAACGAAGGCCGCCCACTCGCCGAGGAGACCGACTTCAAGCCGGACGGCGCGACGTTCCCGTTCGGCGCCCACGTGTCCGTTGTGGAGGTCGACACCGAAACCGGGTACGTGAAACCGTTGCGGCACATCGCTGTTGACGACTGCGGGCGCGTGCTGAACCCGCTGCTGGTGCGCGGGCAGCAGCACGGTGGGGCGGTGCAGGGCATCTCGCAGGCACTGTGGGAGCAGGTGTCGTTCGACGAGGACGGCAACCCGGTGACAGCGTCCTTCGCGGAATACCTGGTCCCGTCGGCCGCCGACGTGCCCGACCTGGAGGCGGCCAACACGGAGACGCTGACCCCGAGGAACCTCATGGGCGCCAAGGGAATCGGCGAATCCGCCACGGTCGGCTCGACCCCGGCGGTGCAGAACGCGGTGATCGACGCCGTCCGGCACCTGGGCGTCCGGCACATCGACATCCCGGCCACACCCCAGCGAGTCTGGCGCGCCATCCGCGACGCGAAGGCAGGCACCCCGAGCGATCCGTGGCGTGAGCCCCCGGCCGCGTTCGAGACCCTGCCGGTCAGGGAGAGCGCCAAGTCCGAGGACGCAGACGAGGCGGTGGCGTAGAACGCCACCCACCCACCCGGGAGTTGGGTGATCATCCCGTCGCCTGATACCGGGCGATCACTTTGAGGAGCAGCCGCAACCTTTTTCGAGACTCGCGCTTGCTATGCCAGGCTTGCGGCTGGTCCTCAAAGTGATATGCACAAACCGCAGGCGACGGGATGATCACCCAACTCGACCACCTCGCCAAGGTGAGATCCCTTTGGGGCCCCGATCATCCTGGAGCCTGCCCGCCGGCCAATACCGCTAAGTTAGTACGTTTTACCTGGTCAGGGCGTTACCG
>NZ_BAABIB010000024.1:0-1355 GCF_039542405.1 Amycolatopsis dongchuanensis | reverse complement strand
ACAGGAGCCCCGCCACGCGTGTCAGACCCCAACCCCCGCCTAACTTAGCGGTATTGCCCGCCGGCGAGGCATTCTTTTGATCTTTGGGCTGGCTTCCTCGCTGGTCAAGTCGGGCACGGGGTCTCCCGGCGCTGGCGCGCCCTGCTGAGCGGCCCCACCCCCGCCCCGATCTTTGAGTGTTCACGGCCGATCCGTCGCGTCAAGAGCGCCTTCGGCGTCCCTTCGGGATGGGCTTCGCCCACTCTTGACCCGCCGGATCGGCCGTAAGTGCGGCTGGGGATCGGGGCGGGGGTGGGTGTGGGCGGTGTGGCCGCTCGCTTCGCGTCGCCGGGTGGTGGTGGTGGGGTGGCTGCCGCTGTTCCGGTGCGGTGCATCGGATCGTCAAATGCCACATCCCACTGTCCTTCGTGGCACGTATCGTGGTGCGGTGCGTGCTGTGGTGTTCGAGGCGTTCGGGGACCTGCCCCAGGTGCGGGACGTGGCCGAGCCCATCCCGTCTCCCGATGGCGTGGTGGTGGCCGTCGAGGCGACTGGGGTTTGCCGTAGTGACTGGCACGCCTGGCGCGGGCACGACCCCGACGTCAGGCTGCCCCACGTGCCCGGGCACGAGCTCGCCGGGACGATCGTCGCCGTGGGGGAGCGCGTGCGGGTCCGGCGGGTGGGTGAGCGGGTCACCGTGCCGTTCGTGTGTGCGTGTGGAGCGTGTCCCCAGTGTGCCTCCGGCAACCAGCAGATCTGCGACAACCAGTTCCAGCCGGGGTTCAGCGGCTGGGGGTCCTTCGCCGAGCGCGTGGCCCTCGACCACGCTGACGTGAACCTCGTGCCGCTGCCCGATGGGCTCGACTCCGTCACCGCCGCCGCGCTCGGGTGCCGCTTCGGGACCGCCTTCCGGGCCGTCCTCCGGCAGGGGGAGCTGTCTGCCGGGGAGTGGGTCGCCGTGCACGGGTGCGGTGGGGCTGGCATGTCCGCCGTCCTGCTCGCCGTTGCCGCTGGGGCGCGCGTTGTGGCCGTCGACCTCTCCGCCGAGGTGCTCGCCATGGCCAAGCAGTTCGGTGCCGAAGTCACCATCCAGAGCGACAACCCCGCCGAGGAGATCCGCGAGATCACCGGCGGTGGCGCCCACCTGTCCCTCGACTGCGTCGGGCTGCCCGCCACCTGCGCCGCCTCCGTGGCCAGTCTCCGCAAGCGTGGACGGCACGTGCAGGTCGGGCTCATGCCGCCCGAGCAGGGTGTCCCCCCGATCCCCATGCACCGCGTCATCGCGGACGAGTTGCGCATCCTCGGCAGTCACGGCCTCCATGTCGCGCGTCAGACTTTGTGGCTCAGGGGTTATGTAGGTTCCTGAGCAGGAGGTA
>NZ_BAABIB010000023.1:0-14071 GCF_039542405.1 Amycolatopsis dongchuanensis | reverse complement strand
GCCAGCGCCGATGGTACTGCACTCGTGAGGGTGTGGGAGAGTAGGACACCGCCGAACTTCTTTTCCGAAGGGCCCGCTAGGATAGCCGTTTGGCTGCTCCTGGCGGGCCCTTTGTGCATGTTCAAGATCAGATATTCAGCAACAGTAGGAGGAACAGGTGGCGGAGTTCGGACGGCGCGACGCAGAAGAAGGCGCCGCGTCCGATCGCCCGCGACGCCGTGACTCGGGGCCCGACAGGCGCCGTTCCGACGCTCCGCGTGGTGAGAGGCGGGGGTTCGGCGACGGCGGTGCCGGACAGTACGACCGCGACCGCGGTAACAGCGGTCGCCCGCGTTACCAGGACCGTGACGGCAACCGGTCCGGTGGGTGGAACCGCGACAGTGGCAGGTCGGGCGGCGGAGACCGCGACGACCGCCGGCGCGGCGACGACAACCGTTCCGGCGGCAGGTTCGACGACCGGCGCGGTGGCGACCGTCCCGGCCGGCAGCAGGATCGGCCGCGGTGGAACGACGAGCGTGGCGAGCGCCAGGGCCGCGGCGGCCGGGATGGCCGTGCGAACGACCGTGGCGGTCGCTGGAATGAGCGCGGTGGCGACGGCGGAGGCCGTCCGAACGACCGTGGCGGGGACCGTGGTGGCCGTTGGAACGACCGCGGTGACAGTGGAGGCCGTCCCAACGATCGGGGTGGCCGGTGGAATGACCGCGGCGGCCGCCAGGACGAGCGCGGGGGCCGGTGGAACGACCGGGGTGACCGCGGGGGCCGTGGGACCGAGCGCGGGGGTCGCCCGGGACGTCCGAACGAGCGCGGTGACCGGCCGGACTGGAACCGCGACCGCCGGGACGACCGTGGCGGGTTCCGCGGCCAGAACCGCTCCTTCGACGACCGCCGCACCGAGCGTGAGGGCAACCGGCGCTCCAACGACCGGGACGACTTCCGTCGTGGCTACCAGGACCGCGGTGCCGGGCGGTTCGACCGCAAGCCCGGCGAGCGTGGGGACAACCGCCGCTTCAACGACCGTTCCGGCGACCGCCGCTTCGACGACCGCGGTGGCAACCGCCGGTTCGATGAGCGTGGCGACAACCGTCGTTCCGACGACCGCGGCGGGAACCGGCGTTTCGACGAGCGGGCCGACAACCGTGGCGGCCGCCGGTTCGACGAACGCGGTGACAGCCGCCGTTCGGACAGCCGCGGTGACAACCGCGGCGAGCGGCAGTTCGGGCGGCGTGAGGACAACCGCGGTCGTGGCGACGACCGGCGCGGGCTCCGTGAGTACAACCGCCGGCCGGATGCCGAGCGTGGCGAGGACCGCCGTCCCGAGCGGGGCCGCGGTGACGACCGGCGGGCCGCCGGCCCTCGGAAGTCGTTCACGCCGAAGTCGTCCGACAAGCCGCTCGACGACGCCGCGCTCGCCAGGGAACTGCTCGAGGCGCCGGAGCTGCCGGAGGACATCGACTTCACCGACCTGGACGAGGAAGCCCGGCGCGAGCTGCGGACGCTGCCCCGGAACCTGGCGGAGACCGTCGGCAAGCACCTGGTCGCCGCGGGCGGCCTGATCGACACCGATCCGGAGGCCGCGCTCGAGCACGCCCGCTACGCGAAGGCGAAGGCTTCTCGCGTGCCGATCGTGCGTGAGGCGCTCGGGCTGGTTTCGTACCACGCGGGTCACTGGGCGGAGGCGCTGTCGGAGCTGCGTGCCGTCCGCCGGATGACCCGGACCGACACGCACATCGCGGTGATCGCCGACGCCGAGCGCGCGCTCGGGCGTCCCGAGCGGGCGCTGGACCTCGCGCGGGAGGCCGCGGGCAGCGACCTGCCGCGCGAAGTCGAGGTCGAACTGCGGATCGTCGCCGCCGGTGCGCGGCGGGACATGGGGCAGCTCGACGCGGCGGTCGTCTCCCTGCAGGGGCCGGACCTCGACGCGAAGAAGCGTGACCCGTGGAGCGCACGGCTCTTCTACGCCTACGCGGACAACCTCGCTGCCGCGGGGCGTGAGGAAGAGGCCATCCGCTGGTTCCTGAACGCCGCCGAGGCCGACGAGGACGAGGAGACCGACGCCGCCGACCGCGCGGCCGCCCTCGCCGCCGGTGAAGACATCACCGAGCAGGACGAATCGGCCGAGGAGCTGGACGACCTCGCGGACGCCGACAGCGACGAGGCGGCCGACGCCGCCGACGAGCTGGACGACAGCGCCGACGAGCTGGGCGACGACGCGGCCGAGGCGGGCGAGCTGGGTGACAGTGCGGCCGAGGCGGGCGACGCAACCGAGCCGGGCGACGTGGCTGAGCCGGGCGACGTGGCTGAGGCGGCGGACGAGCTGGACGACAGCGCGGCCGAGGCGGCCGAGATCGCGGGCGACGTGGCTGAGACGGCGGACGAGCCGGGCGAAAGCGCGAGCGCGGCGGCTGACGCCACCGCCGACGAGCCGGGCGGTCCCACGGGCGAAGCGACCGACGGCACCCCCGAAGCGGCTGACACCGCCGAACCCGGCCAGCAGGCGCAGGACTCCGAGCGCGAAGCCGGGCCGAGGGACGCCGGGGAGCGGCCGGATGGCGTCTGACGGAGAGGGGCTCGCGGCCGGGTACGACGTGCTGTTGTTCGATCTCGACGGCACCGTCTACCACGGCCCCGAGCCGATCCCGGGCGTCGCCGACGCCATTCGTGCGTTGCGGGACCGGGGCATCGCCGTCCGGTTCGTCACCAACAACGCCTCCCGCGCGCCTGAGGCCGTCGCGGAGACGTTGCGCGGCATGGCGATCGAGGCCGACGTCAGCGAAGTCAGCACCAGTGCACAGGCCGCCGCGAAGGTGCTCCGCGAGCGCCTGCCCGGCGGCGCGCAGGTGCTCGTCGTCGGCGCGCCCGCCCTCGAGGCGGAGGTCGAGGCCGCCGGCCTGACCCCGGTCCGGCAGGTGAGCGAGCACGTCGCCGCCGTCGTGCAGGGGCACTGGACCGAGACCGGCTGGAAGCACCTCGCCGAAGCCGCACTGGCCATCCGCGCCGGGGCGCTGTGGGTGGCGTGCAACGTCGACGCGACCCTGCCGACCGAGCGTGGCCTGCTGCCCGGCAACGGCGCCATGGTCGCGGCCCTCCGGACCGCCACCGACGCCGAACCCGTCGTCGCGGGCAAGCCCGCCGCGCCGCTGTTCCACACCGCCGCGCAGTCGGCCGGGGCGTCCAGGCCACTGGCCGTCGGCGACCGGCTCGACACCGACATCGCCGGAGCCATCACCGCGGGCGTCGATTCGCTCCTCGTGCTCACGGGGGTCGCGACGCCCGCGTCGTTGCTCGCCGCGGTGCCGGAAGAGCGGCCGACGTACGTCGCCCAGGACCTCGGCGCGCTCGACGAGCCCGCCGATGACCTCGCACCCGGTCCGCAGAAGGGCTGGCAGGTCGAGGTCGACGGCGAGACGCTCGTGGCGACGGGCAAGGGGCCCGGCGACGCGTACGGTCTGCTGCGGGCGTTGTGTCACGAAGCGTGGCAATCCGGCGTCACGGCTGTCCGTGCTGGGGACGATCTTGCCGCCACAGCGCTGGGCGAGCTGGGGCTCACGCACGCCCCATGACCAATCCGTTAGCGTGGTGACCGTGCAACACCAACGCCCCGTGCCTGGACCGCCACCGCAGCAGGTGGACCCGCGCGCCGGCATCGACGAGGCCATGGCCGGGCTCGAGAACCTGGACCAGGTTCCGCTCGCCGAGCACGTCGAGCGTTTCGACGCGGTCCACTCCCAGCTCACGGCTGCCCTGTCCGCCATCGACAGGGTCTGACCGATGCCCCGCAGGGCCCGCCTCGACGCCGAACTGGTCCGCCGGGGCCTCGCCCGCTCCCGTGAGCACGCGAGCACGCTGATCAGCGAGGGCAAGGTCACCGTGCGCGGCATGGTCGCCACCAAACCCGCCACCGGCGTGGAAGCGGGGGCCGCCATCGTCGTGCGCGGCGGCGACGACCCGAACTGGGCGTCCCGCGGCGCCTACAAGCTGCTCGGCGCGCTGGAGGCCTTCGAGCCCCGCGGCCTGACGGTCGAGGGCAAGCGCTGCCTCGACGCCGGCGCGTCCACCGGGGGCTTCACCGACGTGCTGCTGCGGCGGGGTGCGGCGAGCGTCGTCGCGGCCGACGTGGGGCGCGGGCTGCTGGACTGGCGGCTGCAGACCGACGAACGCGTGGTCGTGCTGGACAAGACGAACGTGCGCAGCCTGACCCCGGAGCAGACGGGCGGGCCGGTGGACCTCGTCGTCGGCGACCTGTCGTTCATCTCGCTGCGGCTCGTGCTGCCCGCGCTCGTGGCGTGCACGCACCCCGACGCCGACCTCGTGCCGATGGTCAAACCGCAGTTCGAGGTCGGCAAGGAACGGCTGGGCAGCGGAGGCGTCGTCCGCGACCCCGAACTGCGCGTCCAGGCGGTGCTGGAGGTGCTGGCCGCGGCGCGAGAACTGGGCCTGCACCCGCACGGTGTCGTCGCCAGCCCGCTGCCGGGGCCCTCGGGCAACGTCGAGTACTTCGCCTGGCTGCGCCGCGAGGAGTCCACAGTGGACGACGTCGAGGGGCTCGTGCGGACGGCTGTCGGAGAGGGTCCCCAGTGACGGTTGAGCGCGAGGTGCTGCTCGTCGTGCACCCCGACCGGAACGCGACGCGCGACGCGGCCCGCAAGGTCGCCGCCCAGCTCGCGGACGCGGGGATCGGGCTGCGCGTGACCGAGGACGACGTGCGCGACCTCATCCAGCAGGGCGGCGACGGCTCGCTCTGCCGCCTGGTCGCACCGCACGACCACCCCGCCGCCGGTGCCGAGCTGGTGCTCGTGCTCGGCGGCGACGGCACGCTGCTGCGCGCGGCGGAGATCGCGCGTCCCGCGGGCGTGCCGGTGCTGGGCGTCAACCTCGGCCGCGTCGGGTTCCTCACCGAGGCCGACTCCGACGCGCTGGAGGACACCGTGCACCGCGTGGTGGCCCGCGACTACACCGTCGAAGAGCGGATGACGATCGACGTCACCGTGACCCTCGACGGTGAACCGGTCGCCGACACGTGGGCGCTCAACGAGGCGAGCGTCGAGAAGAGCTCACGCGAACGGGTGCTCGACGCGTTGATCGAGGTGGACGGGCGGCCGGTGTCGTCGTTCGGCTGCGACGGCGTCCTGTGCGCCACGCCGACCGGATCCACCGCTTACGCGTTCTCCGCGGGCGGGCCGATCATCTGGCCGGACGTCGAGGCGCTGCTGGTGGTGCCGAGCAACGCGCACGCGATGTTCGCGCGCCCGCTCGTGGTGTCCCGGGACTCCGTGATCACGGTCGGGATCGACCCCGACGGCTCTTCGGCGGTCCTGACCTGCGACGGGATGCGGCACATCGCGTTGCCGAAGGGGGCGCGGGTGCGGGTCGTGGCGGGGCGCGTCCCGGTGCGGCTGGCGCGGCTGTGGTCGGGGCCGTTCACGGACCGGCTCGTGCACAAGTTCGCGTTGCCCGTGAAAAGTTGGCGCGAAAGACACCAAGGCTGACCGACAAATTGTCGGTCCCTCCCGCTACGGTGGTCCCCGTGCTGGCCGAGATGCGCATCCAGGGCCTCGGAGTGATCGAGGACGCCCTGCTCGAACTGCACCCGGGATTCACCGTGGTCACCGGCGAGACCGGAGCCGGCAAGACGATGGTGGTCACCGGGCTGCACCTGCTGTCCGGAGGCCGCGCGGAGGCCTCGAAGGTCCGGAACGGGTCCGGGCGCGCCGTCGTCGAGGGCCGGTTCGAGGGCGTGCTCGCCGAGCACGTCGCCCGGATCGTCGCCGACGCGGGCGGCGAGCCCGACGAGGACGGCAGTCTCATCACCATGCGCTCGGTGAGCGCCGACGGGCGGTCGCGCGCGCACCTGGGTGGGCGGTCGGTGCCGGTGAGCGTGCTGTCCGACCTGGCCGACCGGCTGCTGGCCGTGCACGGGCAGAACGACCAGCTGCGCCTGCTGCGGCCGACCGAGCAGCGGGACGTGCTGGACCGCTTCGCCGGGGAGGCCGTGGCCGAGCCGCTCGCGCGCTACCGCGAGGTGCGGGACGAGTGGCAGGCGGTGGTGCACGAGCTGGCCGAGCGGCAGAGCCGGTCCCGTGAGCTGGCGCAGCAGGCCGACCTGCTGCGGCACGGGCTCGACGAGATCGCGGCGGTCGACCCGCAGGCCGGTGAGGACGCGGAGCTGGCCGAGCAGATCAAGCGCCTCGCCGCGGCCGACGAACTGCGGGAGGCGGCGAGCTGGGCGCAGGCCGCGGTGTCCGGAGCGGCCGACGGCGACCCGGACCAGCCCGGCGCGCTGGGCCTGGTGGGGGAGGCGCGGCGACGGCTCGCGGCGGCGGAGGACCCGGCGCTGCGTGACCTCGAACCACGGCTGGCGGAGGCCGCGGTGCTGCTGTCGGACGTGGGCGCCGAGCTGGGCGGTTACCTCGACGCGCTGGACGCCGATCCGGAGCGGCTCGAGCAGGTGCTCGCGCGGCAGTCCGAGCTGAAGAAGCTGACGCGCAAGTATGCGGCCGACATCGACGGTGTGCTGGCGTGGGCGGAGGACGCGCGCACGCGGCTCGCCGGCATGGACACGTCCGAGGAAGCGCTTGCCGAGCTCGCCGCGCGGCGGGACGAGCTGGCGGCGCGGCTGGCCGAGCACGCCTCGACGTTGTCGAAGGCGCGTGCCGCGGCGGCGACCGAGCTGGCCTCGGCTGTCACGGCGGAGCTGGCCGGGCTGGCGATGGGGCAGGCGCAGATCGACGTCACGGTGCAGCGGCGGCCCGCCGAAGCCGGGGATCCGCAGGCGCTGGAGGTCGAAGGCGAGCTGGTGCACGCGGGTGGCGGCGGGATCGACGAGGTCGAGCTGCTCCTGCGGGCGCATTCGGCGGCGCCACCGCTGCCCGTGCACAAGGCGGCGTCGGGCGGTGAGCTGTCGCGCGTCATGCTGGCGATCGAGGTCGTGCTCGCGCACGCGGACACCGTGCAGACACTGGTGTTCGACGAGGTGGACGCCGGGGTCGGCGGCCGCGCGGCGGTCGAGATCGGCCGCCGCCTGGCGCGGCTCGCGCGGAGCCACCAGGTGCTGGTGGTCACGCACCTGCCGCAGGTGGCGGCGTTCGCGGACCGGCACCTGGTGGTGGACAAGGGCACCGCGGAGGGGATCACGCGCAGCGGGGTGAAGACGCTGGAGCAGTCCGAGCGGGTGCAGGAGCTGGCGCGGATGCTCGCCGGGATGGAGGGCACCGAGACCGGCCGGGCGCACGCGGAGGAACTGCTCGCGGTAGCGGAGGCCGACAAGGCGGCCGCCGCGAGGCCCGGCAAGAAGGGCGACGGGGGGCGGAAGCGGAAGAAGTAGGGGGTTGCCGGGGGGCGGCTGTTTGCCGCGCGGCGGCTGCCCGGGGCGGCTGCGGCTGGCGGTTGCCGGGGTCGGACACTTCGGTCAGGTGCAACGCTGCCTTGCGGCGACGGCTTTGGATTCGGGCAGGGACTGCCGGGCGACCCGGCGCCACGCTGGGCGTGGGCGTGGCGAATGGCCACCGGTGCCGCTCGGCACAGACCACCCGCGTAACCGAGGACGATGAGGCCTGCGGTCGCCGGATGCGGCGTCAGGCCCCTCCGAAATCCCCCCATCCCCAGGTCCACGGGGGCTTCCGCGCCGCCGGCGCCGCGGTCACGGCCGTGGGTACCAGCGGAAACACGGCGGAGATCACGCTCGGAAACAGGCGCCACTACGGCGTGTTGTCCGCG
Organism: Amycolatopsis dongchuanensis; assembly: GCF_039542405.1. Lineage (NCBI taxonomy): Bacteria > Bacillati > Actinomycetota > Actinomycetes > Pseudonocardiales > Pseudonocardiaceae > Amycolatopsis > Amycolatopsis dongchuanensis. The sequence continues at coordinate 6,358 of NZ_BAABIB010000023.1, read as the reverse complement.
TCAGCGCTGATCCGTTTGTCACTATCGGACTCATGAAGCTGACCGGACTGCTGACGCGCCACACGGAGTCCCTCCCCGGCATCACCGGCGTCGCCCGGGTGGACCGGCGGACCCGGGAGCTTCTGCGCCGCGTCAGTCCGGGTGACATCGTCGTGCTGGACCAGCTCGACCTGGACCGCGCGACGGCCGATGCGCTCGTCGAGGCCGAGGTCGCGGCGGTCGTCAACGCGTCGCCCTCGATCTCGGGGCGTTTTCCCAACCTGGGGCCCGAAGTGGTCGTCGGCGCGGGCATTCCCCTCGTTGACGGCGTGGGCGGCGAAGTGCTGCGGCGGCTCAAGGACGGCACCAAGGTCCGGCTGCACGAGGGCGTCCTGTACATCGGGGAACGCCGCATCGCCGCCGGCACCGAGCAGACCCGCGAGAGCGTCGCCGACCAGATGATCGAGGCCAAGGCCGGGATGTCCACCCAGCTGGAAGCCTTCTCCGCCAACACGATCGAGTTCCTCCGTCGCGAACGGACACTCATCCTCGACGGCGTCGGCGTGCCCAAGGTGCGGGTGCCGCTGCGCGACCGGCACGTCCTCGTCGTCGCGCCCGGCAAGGGCCACGCCGCGGACCTCAAGGCCCTCAAGAAGTACATCGCCGAGCACCGGCCCGTACTGGTCGGTGTGGACGGTGGCGCCGACACGCTGCGCGAGCTGAAGTACCAGCCCGACATCATCGTCGGCGACCCCAACGGCATCGACGCCGAAACCCTCAAGTGCGGGGCCGAGGTCGTCGTCCCGGCGCAACCCGACGGGCACGCGCCGGGCGTCACGCGGATCCAGGACCTCGGCATCGGCGCCGTCACCTTCCCGGCCTCCGGCAACCCGGAGGACCTGGCGCTGCTGCTCGCCGACACGCACGAGGCGAGCCTCGTCGTCACGGTCGGCTTCCAGGCGACACTGGCGGAGTTCCTCGACCACGGCCGCTCCGGCTCCAACCCGTCCACCTTCCTCACGCGCCTCAAACTGGGCACGAAACTGGTGGACGGCAAGGCCGTCGCCGCACTGCACCGCAGCCGCGTCTCCCTCGGCGCGATCGTGCTGCTCGTCGTCGCCGCGCTCGTGGCCGTGGCCGTCGCGCTGCTGATGTCCGACGTCGGCAGCGTGTACCTCGACTGGATCCGCGACACCTGGAATTCGTTCACCAGCTGTGTCAAGGGGCTTTTCGCGTGATTTCTCTGCGGTACCACATCGTCTCGATCGCGGCGGTGTTCCTGGCACTGGCCGTCGGCGTGGTGCTCGGGTCGACGGCGCTCAGTGGTTCGCTGCTTTCCGGGCTGTCCAACGAAAAGGGCGAGCTCGCGAGCCAGGTGTCCGATCTGGAGGCCCAGCGCAACGCGCTCAACGCCCGCCTCGCCGACGCCGACGCCTTCGCCGGCGCGATGGGGCCGAAGGTCGTCGCGGGCGCGCTCGCGCAGCGGTCGGTCATCCTGATCACCACCGAGGACGCCAAACCCGCCGACCGGGACGCGCTCAAACAGCTGATCGGTCAGGCCGGGGCCACGGTCACCGGCGAACTGCAGCTCACGTCGTCCTTCGTGGACCCCGCGAAAGCCGACCAGCTGCGCCAGGTCGTGACGCGCCTGCAGCCCGCCGGCTCGGTGTTCCCGACCGCCGGTGACCCCGGCACCCTCGCCGGGGCGCTCGTGGGTTCTGTGTTGCTGCTCAACAAGGACACCGCGCAGCCGCAGTCCACAAGGGACGAGCTCGCGGCGGCGATCAGCGGGCTCACCGACGGCGGGTTCGTCAAGCCCAGCCCCAGCATCGGCCCGGGGCAGCTCGCCGTCGTGCTCACCAGCGGCCAGGCGACCGGCGACGGCGCGGGCGACAAGGCCGCGACGCTGGCCCGCTTCGCCACGCAGCTCGACCGGTCCGGTGCGGGCGCGGTGCTCGCCGGTGACCCCGCGTCGGCCGAGGGCACGGGTGCGATCGGTGTCGTCAGGGCCGACACCTCGGCGACGAGCATCCTCTCCACAGTGGACAACGTGAACACCGCCGCCGGCCGCGTGGCGACCGTGCTGGCACTGCGTGAGCAGCTCGACGGCGCCGTGGGCCGGTACGGCATCGCGGGCAACGCCCAGGCGCCCGCGCCTGGCGTGGCGGCCACCGGCAGCTAGGCCAGCTGCCGGAAAGCGCTGCCGTGGAACACCAGCGGCGCTCCGGCGGAGGAGAACTCCAGCGCGTGGATGCGCAGCAGGGCGATCAGGTGGTCCCCGGCGGGCAGTTCTTCGTGCAGGACGCAGTCGAAGCGCGCGGGTGAGCCGTCGACGAACACCGCGCCCGTGGGGCTCGCCGTCCAGGGGACGCCCGCGAAGCGGTCGGCCGGGGCGGACAGGCGGCGGCACAGCGCGTCGTGCCCGGCGGCGAGCACCGTCACCCCGATGGCGGGAGCCGTCCGCAGGCGCCGCCACGTCTTCGAACCGCCCTGGATGCACACCGCCAGCAACGGCGGGTCCAGCGACACCGGCGTGAAAGCGCTTACCGCCATGCCGTCGGGTGCGCCGTCGACCAGCGCGCACAAGGCCGTCACGCCGCTGGGGAAGCAGGCGAACGCGGCCCGCAAGGTGCTCTGCTCCATCACATCTCCCAGCTCTCGAACAGGAACCGCACCGCGCGGTCCACGAGTTCGGGCGACGAGAACTCCGGCGCGGCGTGGTCGGCCCCGGGCACGACCACGAGGGTCGCGGACACGCCCGCCCGGGAAAGCCCTTTCTGCAAGCGCTTGCTCTGCGCGAGGCCGACCCGGTGGTCGTCGTCGCCGTGCATGATCAGGAACGGTGGTGCGCCCGGCCCGGCGAGCGCGAGCGGGTCGGCGGCCGAGGGCGGGCACGACCCGAGGAACTGCGCGACGATCGCGTCGATCGCCCGCAGCTGCTCCTCGGTGTTCTCGTGCGCGTCCTCGCGCAGACGTGCCAAATCGGCCACGCCGTAGTGGTCCACCACGGCCGACAACGCCGGGGATACGTCCAGGTGCGTGCCGACCTCGCGGCCGAGCGGACGGGTCCCGGTGAGCGCCGCCATCGTCATCAGGTAGCCCCCGGCCGAGCTGCCCCAGCCCGCGATCCGGTCCGCCGCGAGGCCGAACCGGTCCGCCGACGCACGCACCCAGCGGATGGCGGCGCGCAGGTCCTCGACGGGTTCGGGGAAGGAGACCTCGCCCGCCAGCCGGTAGGCGACCGAGGCGACGGCGATGCCGCGCCGCGGCAGGTCGTGCCACGGGCCGATCGCGGGGATGCCGCCGACGAAACTCCCGCCGTGCGCGTAGACGACCACCGGGTACGGACCCGGTCCGGTCGGCACGTGCAGGTCCAGCCGCAGCGGCCGCCAGCCGATCATCGTCGCGTAGGCGACGTTGAGGTAGCTCCGCGCGCCGGGCAGCACCGAAACCGGCCGCGGTTCGGTGATCCCGGCGGGTGCCAGCGCCGCGTAGTCCACCGGCGCCACGAGTTCCGAGGGATGGGGCACGTCCGCTCCTCAGAACCGGAAGTAGTCCGAAATGGACGGAAACCGCCCGGACAGCTCGTAGGCCCCGATGAGCGCGTTCTTCGCGTCGATCGAGTCGTGCGAGGCGAACGTCCTGGCGTTGCGCCAGAACCGGTCGAAGCGGTAGCGGTTCGACGTGCTGCGTGCCCCGGTGAGGTCGTGCACGCGCGCGGACACCCCGACCCCGGCCATGGTGCTGGCGACCTTCGCGCGGAACCCGCGGACACCCATCTCGCCGGCGTCGACGGGAGGTGCTTCGAGTTCGGCGGCGACGGTGAGCAGCAGCGCGCGGGCGGCGGCCAGCTCGCTCGACATCTCGCCGAGCTGCCGGTGCATCAGCGGATCCTCCAGCGCGGTACCGAACTTCGGCATGCTCGCCCGGTTCAGCTCCCGCAGGTAGGCGGTCGTCGCCTCGAACGCACCTTCGCCGATGCCCTGCAGGAGCGCGCCGTGCAACAACATCGCCGCACACAGGAAGTACGGGTCAGGCTGGTGGGAGGCGAAGTGCCAGCCGTCGGGCACGAACACGTCGCGGTAGGCGATGGTCTGGCTGTACGTGCCGCGCTGGCCCATGTTGTCCCAGTCGTGGCGGAGTTCCAGTGCCGGGTCGTCGAGCCGCACCAGCGCCTGGTGGCGGGCGCCGTCGAGGTCGAAGCTGACGCACGCCAGGTCCCGGCCGCCCCCGCCGCTGTTGGTGTTGAACGTCTTGGTGCCGTTCACGACGAGCCCACCGGGCACGCGCCTGCCGAGAACCCGGCCGGTGCCACCGGTTTCGGCGTTCGACGCGACGAGCCGGCGTCCTTCGTGGATCAGTTCGCCGGCCAGCTGCTGCTTGGTTTCGGCGGGCAGGCCGGACGCGAACAGCTCGCGGGCGACGAGGACGGTGGTGCTCCAGCACTGGCCGGTCGAGCCGTCCGCGGCGCTGATCTCCACCATCGTCTCGATGACCTCCCGCCAGCCGCCGTAAGGCCCGCCGTCCCACAGCCCCCCGAACTCGGTGGGCACGTTGATCCGCTGCAAGGCCGCTTCGCCGAGCAGGCGCAGGTTTTCCGTCGGGTCGGCGCCCTCGGCGTCGATGCGTGGCGAGTCCTTCGCCAGCTGGGGCCGCAGGGCACGGGCCCTGGCGACGACTTCCTCGCGGGTCTGAGGCAGGTTCATCGGGTCTCCTTGCGGATCTCGCCGCGGTCGTTGAACGTCCACGGTTCGGCGTCGGGTTTGGGGGAGCGCTCCAGGAGCTCGACGACGTAGTGCGTGACCGTCTCGTCGCCGAGGTTGCGGATCCGGTGGGGCGTAAGGGGTTTCCGGTGGCCGACGGTGCGGTAGAGGACGAACCCGGGGCGGGCCTCCTGCACCAGCCCCCAGTCCTCGTCGCCCAGTTCCTGCGCCTGTGCCAGGCCGGCGTCGGGCCAGAGCACCACGTGGTCGTGGTGGTGCTGGTGGAAGTCGAACATCTGGCCGGGCGCCAGCGTCATCGACCACACGCGCACCCGGTCGTTCTCGAAGATCAGGGTGTCCCCCGGGTTCGGCGGGAATCCGGTCACGGCAGGTCCTTCCTCGGTTGCAGGACGCGGTGGTCGAGCACCGCGATGGCGATCAGGGCGACGACGGGCAGCGCGGTCAGCTGGATCAGGGCGGCGGTGCCCCAGCCGAGGCGCTGCACGAGCGAGGCGAAGACGTACCCGGACACCGCGGCGGGCAGGTAGACGGAGAGGGTGAAGATCCCGGTGGCGCGCCCGACGGCGGAGACCGGCACGCTGCGCTGGATCAGCATCGACGTGACCAGCAGCAGGAACCCGCTGAGCGAGATGCCCTCCACCACGGACAGCAGCGCCTGCACGACCGGTCCACTGTGGAGGTTGAACATCAGCGCCCCGGCGGCCATGCTGCCGACGACAGAGGCGACGAGCAGCCAGCGCGGGTTGTAGCGGTCGGCGAGCGGGCCCGACACCATGCTCAGCAGCGAGCCGACGGCGAAGATCCCCGTCACCACCCCGAGTTCGCCGGTGCCGAAGTGCAGTTCGGTGCGCAGGTACGTCGGGTAGAGACCGAGGTAGCTGTAGCCGCAGAAGCCGGGGACGAAGGCGAGCACCGCGCAGGCGAGGAGGTTGCGGTTGACGGGCAGTTTCGTGCGGACCGCGATCGCGGCGGCGGGTTCCGTGCGCACCTCGGTGAACCAGCGCGGCACGACGACGAGCATGACGACCAGCAGCAGTGCGCCGAGCCCGGCGTAGAGGAAGAACGGTGCGTGCCAGCTGCCGAAGCCGTCGGCGAGGGCGGTGCCGACGACGGGGCTGAGGAAGGCGCCCACGCCGTAGGCGACGTTGATGCTGCCGAGGGCGAATCCCTTGCGCCGCACGAAGAACGACCCCACCGCGGCGAACAGCGCGGCGTACTGGATGCCTTCGCCGACGCCGGAGAGGATGCGGTAGGTCACCAGCGTGGTGAAGCCCGTGGACAGCGGTTGCAGCAGGGTGGCGACGCTGAACACGGCGATCCCGACCGCGATGACGGTCTTGCGCCGGAAGCGGTCGGTGAGGAAACCCGAGGCCAGGCCGGCGAAACCGAGCCCGAGGGTGAACACGGTGGACAGCAGCCCGCTCTGGCCGGCGGAGAGCTGGTACTCGGTGCGGATGTCGGGGAGCAGGACGGGCAGGACCTGCCGATCGAGCGCGTTGACCAGGAACGTCAGGTCCAGGACGACGAGTGCGAGGAGGGCGGTGGCACCACGCGGGGTGCGGGTGCCGGGGGCGGAGAGGGCGGTGGGTTGCGTGCTCATGTCGCGCGTCAGACTTTGTGGCTCAGGGGTTATGTAGGTTCCTGAGCAGGAGGTA
>NZ_BAABIB010000022.1:0-127666 GCF_039542405.1 Amycolatopsis dongchuanensis | reverse complement strand
TCGCCGACTGACTGCAACACCAGCCCCACCAACCACAACACGAGTTACGAGACATCCCTTAGCGAACGAACGCGCGCGACAGCGCCGGAAACTGGCACGCAGACGTGAGCGCCGCGCGATTCAGAGCGCCAACGAGACGCGTTGACACCTTCGCCCCGCGCGCCGGGAACGGCAACTACTCGGCGTTGTGGGCGGCCGTTTCGAGAGGAACCCATGACCAAGACCTGTACCACGTGCGGCGAGACCAAGCCGCTGGAGGAATTCGTCCGGACCAAGCGAAACCGAGACGGCCGGACTGCGCGCTGTAAGGCGTGCAATCGTGCCGCCGTCCAAGCGCACCGGCAGCGTCCGGGGTACGTGGCCGACGAGAACGCGAAGGGGCGCGGGCGTTACCGGCGGTACCGCGCTGATGCTGAGCGCGGACCCCGGGTCAAGTGGGCCAAAGCGATTTCCGACGCCAAGCGCGCCGCCGAGCGTTACGGCGTCCAGCACGTGCCCTACACGTTGGCGGACCTTGAAGCGGTGTTCGGGCCAGTGTCTCAGTGGACGTGCACCTGGTGCGGCACGTCCGAGGGGCTGTCCCTCGACCACGTACGGCCCCTGTCTGCTGGGGGGCCTGACGCCGTGTGGAACGTGGTCCCTGCCTGCCACCGGCCCTCGCACGGCACGGGCTGCAATCAGCAGAAAGCGAGCCGCCCTCTGAGCGAGTGGCTGAGCAGTGAGGACCGCGCTGCGCTGCGCGAGCAGCGCTACCGCGCGTTCGCGTGCGGGGCCGCGTGAGCGAGGGCAGGGCTGCTACCTGCGGGTTTGCACGCACCGGGTGGGGGTGCAGTGTAGGACAGGCGCGCACTGGGCGCGCCGCGCTGCGCGCTTTTCCCTGTCCCGCAAGAGGAATGGTCTCGACTGTGAGCCCACGTCGGACAGCAGTACCCCGATGGGGTAGGGGGGGTTACCCTCCCGGGGGCCTGCACGACCGAGGCGTATAGCGGCAGCCCGTTCCCATGCGTCGCATCGCTCTGGATTTTGCCCCGTCGAGGGGGGGTATGCGCCCACGGCGCGGCCGGTCGTTCCCGCTGGTCACGCAGGGCGCGCGATGGTGACCCGTGGTTCGTGGCCAAGGACCTCACGGAGTACTTCGGCCACGCCAAGCCCTATGACACGGTGAAGAACCTCGACGACGACGAGTACGAAACGATCTACAGCAACGAGGTTTCCGCAGGTCAGCCCGAAGGGGAACTTTTCTCGCCCTCGGAGCTGGCCGGGAACCTCCGCCGTAAGGTGACGCTCGTTACCGAGTCCGGTCTGTACTCGTTGATCATGCTTAGTAACAAGCCCGAGTCTCGGGAGTTCAAGCGCTGGGTGACGCACGAGGTTCTGCCGACGCTCCCCTATCCGACGTTTGTGCAGCTCAACGGGGGGTCACTTAACACTGGTGACCCCCTCCACGGCAAGTCGATCGTGCACGAGCGGGACGGGGGCCCGTGGTTCGTCGCGAAGGACGTGTGCGAGATCTTGGGCACGCGCACCGACGACATCCCCAAGGTCTTGGACGCCGACGAGTACGCAAAAGCGCAGGTCGAGCCCAACACGGATACTATCGGGGGTCCGCCCCGACGACCGAACACGATCATCAGTGAGCCGGGCCTGTGGCCCGCTCCCCGGACCACCTGTAGACACCCTCCGCTGCTGATACAAAACACGGTACAAACGCCCCCGTTTTGGGCCTTCACTGGCCTGGAACGGGGGCGTTTCGTCGTTTCAGAACCGCGCGGTGTGCGCCGCGTTCGCGCGGGCCGTCGCCCGGTGCGAGGCCCGCCTACGCCGGTTAGCTGTCTAAGTACTCGACGTGCACACCCAAGTCATGCAGGGTGCTCACAATGAAATCCAGCCGGGCCGGGTCCCGGGTCAGGCGCGTGGGGTCAGGCAGTAGGACCCTGTCGCCGCGCTGCACCTTGTCTACAAGCTGACGGAAACTCGGCCCCGGCATCTCTGACGCCGTCACGCCCTCTTCTACGAAGACCTCCACACAGCCCCGCGCCTCCATCGCAGCGCGGATACCGACATGGTTCGCTACCGCCACCAATGAGCCCGTGTCTCGCGTGTACCCGTAGATCATTCTCGCCCGCTTTCAGTCGCTTCAATAGATTGATCCCGAAGGTAGGCCGCCATGTAGTCCGGTGGCTGAATGGCGACCGTGAAGCCATCCTTTCCGGACTGGACAGCGAAGCGGAAGTCATGCGCTAGCCAGACGCGCCGCCGATCCTCGGGGGTACCGGCCGAGTCGAGAGCTTCTGCCCACGTGCGGCCGGTATCGACCAGTTCAGACCGGCCGCCGGTAGACGGCCGTGATTCCAGCTCGTCCTGTCGGGCTTCCAGCTCTGTCCGGCGCGCTCTGAGCGCCGTCCTGTCGGCCCCGGAGGCGTCCCGGAGGGCTTCGGACACCCCGTCCAGTTCTATCCGCACAGAGGCCAACTCAGCGGCCGTTTCGTCGGGTACCACGACCCGTTCCATTACGGGCAGGTCGCCGTACAGCGCTCGGAACGACGTGGTGGCCACACGTTCCATCTCTTCTGCCCGGATCTGCCGGGTGTGGCCCTTGGTCCGGCAGTAGTAGTACCGGTAGGTCTTGGCGTTCTTCATGCGGCCTTGCCCGGCCTCGAAGTGCTGGGCGCGGTGGTGCAGCGGCCGGAGGCATTCCCAGCACAAGGCGACCCCGGACAACGGCGCGCCGTCCGAGCGCGGGTTACGCGACTTCGCCTTTTGCCGGTCCCGGAGCAGGGCTTGTGCCCGCTCGAACGTGACCGGATCGATGATGCCCGGCGCGCGTAGCTCGCCGAGGCCGATGTAGGCACGGTTCCGGAGCATGTTCCACACGGAGCCCTGTACCCACTTGTCACCCTTGATCGGTTGGCCGCGAAGCTCGCGCTGTCGGTCGCGCGGCGCGGGGATTCCGTCAGCCTGGAGTCTTCGGCAGATCTCCGCTACCGAGTGGCCGTCGAGCACATCGGAGAACATGCGGCGGACTACCTCGGCGGCCGTATCGTCCGGCCCGAGCACGTAGCCGCCGCCGTCGAGCGGCACCGGCCTGTAGCCGTAGAGCACGGCCTCACCGGCCCAGCGCCCGGCGGCCCGCAAGGCCGCCCGGCCTGCCTGAATCCGTTCCTGGATCGTGGCGCGCTCTAGTTCAGCGAAGATGCCCGCTATCTGGACGAATGCCCGTCCCATGCTGGACGCCGTGTCTAGGCCGTCGTCTACGGTGACGAGACGCTTACCGCGCTCTTGGAGCCATTCGAGTAGAACCACCGTGTCCTTGGCCGACCGGCTCACCCGGTCCAGCCGCCAGGCGACCAGGACATCCCAGGGCTCCGGCGGGTTGTCCGTGAGCCACGCGCCGAGCCCGTCGCGCTCGAACGGGTCTACCGACCCGCTCACGTCGAGGTCTACGGCTTCGCCCACGATGTCGGCGCCCTGGGCATTCGCCCAGCGCGCGATAACCTCGTGCTGCCTCTCGGGGGAGGTGCTGGCATCGGTCAGTCGGGATAGCCGGATGGCTCCCAGCACGCGTTTTGACATGTTTGTAGCTTAGAGCTTGCGAGCTAGATCCATATTCGCGTGGAGGCAGCCCGGTTGCTCCAACTCGGGCTGGGTCTCCCTCGTCGGCTGCAGCGCGTTCCGAGGCCGGGCGGGCGCGGTGAAGAAGCGGAACGCGTCGTAGTGCCCGCACCGGATGTCGAGCGAGTCCACGACGGCGTCCGTGCCCGCGCCACCCAGCCGCAGCGGTAGCTGGTTGTGCCGCACCTGCTCGGGGCTCTGCCGGTACACCATGGCCCACTCGTGCAGCCCGAAACAGCTCAGGCGGGGCGCGCGGCTCGCCGTCTTTTCCAGCAGGGCAAGGAAATACCGTGCCGTCTGCGCCTTCTTCTCCGTGAAGGCGGCCGGGTCGAGCGCCACGCCGCCCTCGACGCGGACGTAGCCGGGCCGCTCCAGGAACCGCTCACCACCGGCCATCACGACACCGGCACCGGGGTGCCAGCGCTCCAGGTGCCCCGGCCGGTACGAGTAGTACTCGAACAGGAAGTCCAGCACGGGGTGCTTCTCCCCGCGGGACCGCCGTTCCTGCCGGGGCCGCGTCCAGCGCCGCATGCGCTCGGCGTGTGCCCGCTCGCGCTCGCCCCACTCCTCCGGCGCCAGCACGCGCATGATCACGCCGCCACGTGCGTGCCGTCGCGGACCGTGCCGACGTACTCCTCGACGAGGTCCTCCAGCGCGACGACGCCCACCGGCCGTCCGGCCGTGTCGAGCACGCGCGCCAGGTGCGAACCCTCCGCCCGCATGGCCGACAACGCCTCGTCGAGGCGGGTGCCCGAGGGCAGGTCGGTGAACGCGCGGATCCGGTCCGCGGCGATCGTGGTCGCGGGTGCGTCGCCGATCTGGTCCAGCACGTCCTTCACGTGCAGGTACCCGATCAGCTCCCCGGCCGCCGAGCACAGCGGGTACCGCGAGAAGCCGGTCTCCGACACCGCCCGCTCGACCTCCCCGACCGTCGGCGCGGGGGACAGCGTCTTCAGCTCGTTGAGCGGCACCAGGACGTCGGCCACGGTCTTGCGCACCGACGACAGCGTCTGGCTCAGCCGCTCGTGCTCCGACTGCTCCAGCAGCCCCTCCCGGCGCGACTCGCTGAGCAGCTCGGCCAGCTCCGCCGAGGTGTAAGCGGTTTCCAGCTCGTCCTTCGGCTCCACCTTGACCACGCGCAGCAGCGAGTTCGCGAGGAAGTTCAGCAGCCAGATGAACGGGCGCGCGAGCTTCACCCACCCCACGTGCACGGGCACCAGCCACAGCGCCAGGCGCTCGGGGTCGGCGATCGCCAGGTTCTTCGGCACCATCTCGCCGATCAGCACGTGCAGGATGGTGATGAACGCCAGCGCGATCGCGAACGAGATCGCGTGCACCAGCACCTCGGGCATGTGCACCAGCTCGAAGAACGCGCCGAGCCGGTGCGCGACGGCGGGCTCGCCGAGGCGGCCCAGCAGCAGCGAGCAGATCGTGATGCCCAGCTGCGCGCCCGCGAGCATGAGCGAGACGTGCCTGCTGGCGTTGATCACGATCTTCGCGCGCGTCTTGCCCTGTTCCAGCAGCGCTTCCAGGCGGTCGCGGCGCGAGGAGATCAGGGTGAACTCCGCGCCGACGAAGAACGCGTTGGTCAGCAGCAGCACCACGACGAGGAGGATGGCGAGCCAGTCGTTCATCGCGGCTGCTCCTCCTCCGCCGGGGCCGGCGCCTCCAGCCGGTGCACGCTCAGCTCCGCGATCCGGTGCCGGTCCATCGTCAGCACGGTGAGCCGCCAGCCGTCGACCTCGACGCCGTCGCCCGCCGCCGGGATGCGGCCCAGCCGCTCCAGCACCAGCCCGGCGATGGTCTCGTAGTCGCCCTCGGGCATGCGGAACCCGGTCAGCTCGCTGACCTCGTCGGCCCGCAGCTGCCCCGACACCAGCCACGTGTCGGGGTCCAGCCGCTGCGACGCGGGCGCCTCACCCTGGTCGTGCTCGTCGCGGACGTCGCCGATGATCTCCTCGACGACGTCCTCCAGCGTCACCAGGCCCGCCGTGCCGCCGTACTCGTCGACGACCATCGCGATCTGGAAGCGCGAGTCCCGCAGCCTCGACAGCAGCGCGTCACCGGGCAGCGACTCCGGCACCGTCGGCACCGGCCGCATCACCGTGCCGATGCGGACGCTGCCGCGTTCCCTGGCCGGCACGGTGAAGGCCTGCTTGACGTGCACCGCGCCCTGGACGTCGTCGAGATCCTCGCGGTAGACGGGAAAACGGGAGTGCCCGGTCTCGCGGGAGAGCACGACGAGGTCGTTGATCGTGTCGTCCACCGTCAGCGACTCGACCTGCACGCGCGGGGTCATCAGCTCGTCGGCGGTGCGGCCGCCGAAGCGCAGCGACTTGTCGAGCAGCTCCGCGGTCGAGGGCTCCAGCGTGCCGCTTTCCGCGCTGGTGCGCACGATCGAGCCCAGCTCCTGCGGCGAGCGCGCGGAGCGCAGCTCCTCCTGCGGCTCGACGCCGAACTTGCGCACCACCCAGTTCGCGCTGTTGTTCATCAGCGTGATGAGCCAGCGGAAGAGCGCGGAGAAGCGCGAGTGGTAGCCCATCACGGCCCGCGCGGTCCGCAGCGGCCGCGCCACCGCGAGGTTCTTCGGCACCATCTCGCCGAGGATCATCGACAGCGACGTGGCCAGCAGCAGGGCCACGACGAGCGACGCGCCCTCGGCGGCGCCCTCGGACAGGCCCAGCGCCGTCAGCGCGGGCCGCACGAGCCGCCCGATGAGCGGTTCGGCGAGGTAACCGGTGACCAGCGTGGTCAGCGTGATCGCGACCTGCGCGCCGGACAGCTGGTAGGACAGGTGGGCGTGGGCCTTGCGGACGATCTGGGACCGGCGGTCACCGGTCTGCCGGACGTCGGCCTCCACGGTGCTGCGCTCGAGCGCCGTCAGCGAGAACTCGGCCGCCACGGCCAGTCCGGTGCCGATGGTCAGCAGGACGAAGAACAGCACGCCCAGCACGGAGAAGAGCACGTCCATCAGCGCGCCCCTGCCGCTCGGCGGGCGGGATGGGAGTCGGGGGAGCCGGGTTCGTCACCCGGCTGGGTACTGTCACCAGGTGACTGCGCGTCGCGCACGGGTAGCGCTCACTCCTTGTCATGGCCGCTGAGGTGCCGTCCATGATACCGGGCGATGCGGTCAGCCGGGGCGTCCCTCGCGGGAAGGTCAGCCCCGCGGGTCGCGCCCGGTGAGCCCGAGCAGCCGTTCGGCGGCGGGCGCGCTGCCGGGCACGGGCACGGCTTCGGCGAAGAGCCCGGTGCCCTGCCAGGACTCCAGCTGCGGGCCCATCGTGGTCAACAGCGCCTCGGCCACGTCCTCGGGGATCGGTTGTGCCGCAGCGATCCCGCGCGCCAGGTCCCACGCGTGCACGGCCAGGTCGAGCGTCATCTGCCAGCCGTAGTCGGTCGCGTCGGCCTCGCCGTAGGACAGGTGCACGAGGCGGTCCGTCGCGCCGGGCTCGGTCCACGCCTCCCGCGCGGCGGCCGAGGACTTCTCCCACGCCCCGACCGGATCCGCGCCGAGCACGTCCCCGTCGTAGCGGTCGCCGACCTCGTCCAGCGTCTGTCCCGCCAGCAGGTGCGGCACCCAGAGCTGCTCGGACACCAGGTGGTTGACCACGTTCCGCACAGTCCACTCCGTGCACGGGGTGGGCGCGTCCCACTGGTCTTCGCGAACCTGGTGCACCGTCCGGTCGAACGTCCGCAGCGCTTCCCCATGAGCGTCGAGCAGGTTCATGGCTCCAGCGAAGCACGAACGCGGTGCCGGCGCACGCTTTCTTCGACGAGGTCGAGCACGGGGCCCAGGTCGTCGGCGGGCAGTCCCATCGCCAGGTGCGACACGAGCCCCTCCAGCACCAGCTCCAGGTACGACGTGAGCACGTCGACGTCCACGTCGTCGCGGAGGTTGCCCGCTTCGCGCTGGCGCAGCAGGCGCTGCCGCGTCGCGTCGGTGAGCTGCCGCGAGCGTTCCGCCCAGCGGGCGCGGAACTCCGGGTCGGTGCGCAGCCGGCGCGACACCTCCAGCCGCGTGCCGAGCCAGTCCGCCGGGTGCTCACCGCCGCCGAGCAGGTCCCGCATCACCTGCACCAGACCCTGGGCGGCGACGACGTCGGCCATCCGCGCCGCGTCCTCCTCCGCGAGGGCGAGGAACAAGGACTCTTTGTCGCGGAAGTGGTGGAAGATCGCACCACGGGACAGGCCGGTGGCTTCCTCCAGGCGCCGTACCGTGGCACCCTCGTAGCCATACCTTGCGAAGCACACGCGGGAACCGTCGAGGATCTGGCGCCGGCGCGCGTCGAGATGATCCTGGCTCACCCGTGGCATTCGCTGATCGTGTCACGCGCGGTAGTTCTTACGCAATCCGTACGTACGTACTGTGTCCATCTCGCGGCGCCTGAAATTGTCGTACCGCGCGTGTAGCGTCCGAACCCGAGTGATCCTCCTGACGAAGCAGGTGTGACATGACCACGGTTCGCCACGTTCCGGGGCCGGCCGGGGGCGCGAACGGAGTGGCCGCGAAGGTCGTCTCCGATCGCGCCGCCGGCGAAGCCTACGTCGCGTCGGTGTGCTTCAAGCACGGCCCTCCGAAACTGCTGGGGGTCGAGCTGGAGTACACCGTCCACTACGCCGACGATCCCCGGAAACCACTGCAGGCCCCCGATCTCGCCCGTGCGCTCGGCGCGCACGCGCCCAGCACGCTCGTCCCCGGCAGCCCTGCGCTGCCGCTGCCCGCCGGTTCGCCGCTCACCCTCGAACCGGGCGGCCAGGTGGAGATCTCCGCGCTCCCGCAGGAATCGCTGCGGGACCTCGACCGCGTCGTCTCCGCCGATCTCGCGTATCTGACCGATCTGCTCGCCCGCGCCGGGTTCGCCCTCGGTGAAACGGGCATCGACCCGTTCCGCCCGCCGGCCCGGCTGCTCACCACTCCGCGCTACGCCACCATGGAGCGCCGGTTCGCCCCGCTGGGGCCGGGCGGCATCACCATGATGTGCAGCACCGCCGGGCTGCAGATCTGCGTCGACAGCGGGGAAAGCGACGCACTGCCCGCCCGCTGGGCGGCCGTGCACGCGCTCGGCCCGCCGTTGCTGGCCCTGTTCGCCAACTCGCCGCGGCACGCGGGCCGGGACACCGGCCTGGCGTCGGCGCGCTGGCAGGCGGTGCTCGACACCGAGCACGCCCGCACGTTCGCCACGCCGCCGTCGGACGATCCGCCCGCGACGTGGGCCCGGCGCATGATGGACACCCCGTTGCTGCTGGTGCGGCGGCAGGACGGGCCGTGGGACGCGCCGGACGGGCTCACCTTCGCCGACTGGGTGGCCGGGCGGGGCGCCGCGGGGCTGCTCGCCCCGCCGACGACGGACGACCTCGACTACCACCTCACGACGATGTTCACCCCGGTGCGCCCGCACGGCTACCTGGAGGTGCGCTACCTGGACGCGCAGCCGGGCGACCGCTGGCTGCACCCGGTGGCACTGCTGACCGCACTGCTCGCCCGTCCCTCCACTGTGGACGAGGTACTGGCGCTGTGCGAACCCGTCCGCGACGCGTGGGAGCGCGCCGCGCGGGACGGGCTGCGTGACCGCGAGATCGCCGCGGTGGCGCGGAAAGTGGCGGACCTGGGCTGTGCGCACCTGCCGGCCACAGGGCTGCCGCCGGGAAAGATCCACGAGATCAGCGACGGCGTGCAGCGGCTGGTGCACGCCGGAAGGGGATGACCGACGTGACCGAGATCCTGACCGAGGCCCCGAGCGTGTTCGAGGAACGCAGCGCCGAGCAGCTGCGTGACCACGCGGCGCTGGCGCTCACCCGCGCGCGGGAGCGGAGCACCGCGCTGACCGACGCGGTGGACGACGAGGACCTGGTGCGCCAGCACTCGAAGCTGATGTCCCCGCTGGTGTGGGACCTCGCGCACATCGGCAGCCAGGAAGAGCTCTGGCTGGTGCGGGACGTCGGCGGCCGCGAGCCGCTGCGGCCCGACATCGACGACCTCTACGACGCCTTCCAGCACCCCCGCGCGGACCGGCCCTCGCTGCCGCTGCTCGGGCCCGCCGAGGCGCGCCGGTACGTGGGCGAGGTGCGGGCGAAGGCGTTCGAGGTGCTGGAAAAGGCGCCGCTGAGCGGGCGCAGGCTGACCGAGGCGGCGTTCGCGTTCGGCATGATCACCCAGCACGAGCAGCAGCACGACGAGACGATGCTGGCCACCCACCAGCTCCGCCGGGGCGAGCCCGTGCTGCACGCGCCCGCCGCGCCGGGCCGCCGCACGGGCCCGCTGCCCGAAGAGGTGCTCGTGCCCGGCGGGCCGTTCCTGATGGGCACGAGCGTCGAACCGTGGGCGCTGGACAACGAGCGGCCCGCGCACGAGGTCGACGTGCCCGCGTTCTTCATCGACACCACGCCGGTCACCAACGGGCAGTACTTCGAGTTCCTCGACGCCGGTGGCTACGACCAGCGCCGGTGGTGGAGCGACGCGGGCTGGGAGTACCGCACCGCGCACGACATCACGGCGCCCCGGTTCTGGCGGCGGGAGCCCGGCGGGTGGTGGCGCACGAGGTTCGGCGTCGACGAGCCCGTGCCCACCGACCAGCCGGTGGTGCACGTGTCGTTCTACGAGGCCGAGGCGTACGCGGCGTGGGCGGGCAAGCGGCTGCCCACCGAAGCCGAGTGGGAGAAGGCCGCCCGCTGGGACCCGGCGACCGGGCAGTCGCGGCGGTACCCGTGGGGCAACGAGGACCCGAAGCCGGAGCACGCCAACCTCGGCCAGGTCCACCTGAGCCCGGCGGCGGCGGGCGCGTACCCGGCGGGAGCCTCGGCGCTCGGGGTGCACCAGCTGATCGGCGACGTCTGGGAGTGGACGAGCAGCGACTTCGCGGGGTACCCGGGGTTCGCCGCGTTCCCGTACCGCGAGTACTCCGAGGTCTTCTTCGGACCGGAGTACAAGGTGCTGCGGGGCGGCTCGTTCGGCACGGACGCGGCGGCGATCCGCGGCACGTTCCGCAACTGGGACTACCCGATCCGGCGGCAGATCTTCTCCGGGTTCCGCTGCGCGAGGGACGCCGAGGGTGTGTAGGCACCTGGCGTACCTCGGGCCGCCGGTCTCGCCCGCCGAGCTGGTGTTCGGCGCGCCGCACTCGCTGCTGCACCAGTCCTACGCGCCCGCGGACATGCGGGGCGGCGGCACGGTGAACGCCGACGGCTTCGGCTTCGCCTGGTACAGCGGCGGCACGCCGGTGCGGTACCGGCGGGCGAGTCCGATTTGGACGGACGACGACGCGCCCGTGCTCGCCGGGTCGGTGCGCTCGGGCGCGTTCGTGGCGGCGGTGCGCAACGGCACCGTCGGCATGCCGCTGGCGGAGGGCGCGTGCGCGCCCTTCGTCGACGGGCCGTGGGCGTTCAGCCACAACGGGCGGGTCACCGGCTGGCCCGGCTCGCTCACCGCGCTGGCGGGCAAGCTGCCGGTCGCCGACCTGCTCACGCTGGAGGCGCCCACGGATTCCGCCGTGCTGTGGGCGCTGCTGCGGGAGCGGCTGCGGGCGGGGGAGCACCCGGTGCAGGCCGTCACCGACCTCGTCCTGCGCACGGAACGGGCCGCGCCCGGTTCGCGGCTCAACCTGCTGCTCACCGACGGCGAGACCCTGGTGGCCACCGCCTGGACCCACGCGCTGTCGTACCGGGTGCGTGACGGGGCGGTGGTGGTCGCCTCCGAACCGACCGATCCCGGCCCGGACTGGACGCCGGTGCCCGAAGGCCACGCCGTCGTCGCGCGCGCCGGCGCGGCCGACCTCATCCCCCTCGACGCTGATCGGAGTGCCCTGTCATGAGCGACCGCGCGGAAGCCCTGCGCACCGACGTCCGGTCCGGATTCTCGGCGGCGCAGAAGTGGTTGCCCGCCAAGTGGTTCTACGACGCCCGCGGCAGCGCGTTGTTCGAGGACATCACCAGGCTGCCGGAGTACTACCCGACGCGGGCCGAACGCGAGACGCTGGCCCGCGAGGCGGGTGAGATCGCCCGCGTCACCGGCGCCGGCACGCTCGTCGAGCTGGGGTCCGGGTCGAGCGAGAAGACCCGCCTGCTGCTCGACGGCCTGCGTGCCCACGGCACGCTGCGCACGTTCGTGCCGCTGGACGTGTCGGCCTCCGCGCTCGACGAGGCGGTGGCCGCGATCCGGGCCGACTACCCCGGGCTGGAGGTGCACGGCGTCGTCCGCGACTTCACCGAGGACCTCGGCCTGCTGCCCGGTGAGCCGCCGCGGCTCGTGGCGTTCCTCGGCGGCACGATCGGCAACTTCCTGCCGGCCGAGCGGATCAAGTTCCTCCGCTCGGTGCGGGCCGTGCTGGCCGAGGGGGAGTGGCTGCTGCTGGGCACCGACCTCGTGAAGGACCCGGAGACGCTGGTGCGCGCCTACGACGACGCGGCCGGGGTGACCGCCGAGTTCAACCGGAACATGCTGCGCGTGGTGAACGACCTGCTCGGCGCCGACTTCGACCCCGGCGCGTTCGCGCACGAGGCGTACTGGGACGCCGAGCGGGAGTGGATCGAGATGCGGCTGCGGGCCACGGAGGAGACGACCGTGCACATCCCCGGCGCGGGGATGACGGTGCACTTCGCCGAGGGCGAGTACATCCGCACGGAGATCTCGGCGAAGTTCCGGGCCGGCGGTGTGGCGGCCGAGCTGGCGGAGAGCGGCTTCGCGGTGGAACGCTGGTGGACCGACGCGGAACGCCGGTTCGGGGTGTCCCTGTCCAGGGCGGTTCGTGAGGGGTGATCGAATAGCCCGGTGAACCCGTTACCTCGTATCGCACTCTGGCTCGCGTCCCAGCCGTGGTTCATGCGCGCGGCGAAGGTCGTGCCGCCGCTCGACAAGCGGCTGTACCGGCTGACCGGCGGGCGTGTGTCGCTGCTCGGGCTGGCGAGCCTGCCGTCGATGCGGCTGACCACCATCGGCCGCAAGAGCGGGCTGGAGCGCAGCGTGAACCTGCTCTACTTCCCGTACGGGGACCGGTACGTGCTGATCGCCTCGAACTGGGGCAAACCGGACGACCCGCAGTGGGCGCGGAACCTGCGGGCCGAACCGAAGGCGACGGTCGAGGTCCGGCGGCGGCGCGTACCGGTGCTGGCGACCGAGGTGACGGGCGAGCGGTACGAGTCCCTTTGGCGGGAGGTGCTGGAGTTCTGGCCCGGGTACGCGATGGAGCGCTCGGTCGCGGGGCGTGAGCTGCCGCTGTTCATCCTCGAGCGGCGTTGAGGTTGTTCCCGGTGCCCCGGCCCGTGTGGCCGGGGCACCGGTGTTTTCGGGGGTGGCGTGTGGGCGAGTCGGGGGGTTGCTGGGGCCGCTTCCCGCCGGTGCCCGCCACTGGTTCCGATGGTGGCGCGTGTGGCCGAGCTGCGTCGTACCCTTCGGCGCCCGACACCGCCGGGCGGGCACGGTTGCTCCCCGCAGCGCGGCCATTCCCCGCCACCCCGGGACGTCGCGTATATCCGATTTGGACGGTAATGCGAGAAACCCCGGGTGAACATCCGCTGAACCTCTCGCGGGACCCCCTCGCGGACGGCTGGAATTCACCTCCGGCGCTTACGCTCCGCTCGCAGTCGTCAGCCGTTCGAGCGATAGGAGCACGGTGTCGCGCTGGCTTGTGGGCGTGGTGCTCGCGGGGGTAGTGGTCGTCGTCGGGGGAGTGGTCTTCCTGGCCTGGCAGGGCACGCCCGCCGCGGCCCCGGGCGACCCGGTGATCACCGTTTCCCGCTCCTCCTGCGGGCAGGGCTGGACCGATCCGCGCCCCGGGGTGCAGTCCTTCCAGGTGCACAACACCGGCTCCGTCACCGCCGAGGCCGACCTCGTCGACCCGACCACCGGCACCGTCTACGGCGAGGTCGAAGGCCTCGGCCCCGGCACCACCAGGACCCTGCAGGTCACGCTCGGCAACGGCGTCTACGCCTTCCGGTGCACGCCCGAGGAGACCGACCCGATCACCGGCCCCAGCGTCACCATCACGGGCGGTGACGACCGCTCCGGACCGGCCGTCGTGCCGGTCAGCCGCAACGACCTGCTCGGCCCCCTGCGCGACTACCAGGCCTACGTCGCCGCGGGCCTCGACACGCTCGCCGGGCAGGCCGACGCCCTTCGCGACGCCGTGCACCGCGGCGACCGCGCGGGCAGCGAGGCCGCCTGGCTCACCGCGCACCTCACCTACGAGCGCCTGGGCGCCGCGTACGACGCCTTCGGCGACTCCGACGGCGCCATCAACGGCACGGCCGACGGCCTGCCCGGCGGCACCGCCGACGAGGGCTTCACCGGCTTCCACCGCCTCGAAAACGGCTTGTGGCACAACGAGGACCTCGCCGCGCTGGCCACCGTCGCCGACCAGCTCGACGCCGACGTGCACCAGCTGCGCACCGACCTGCCCACGCTGCAGGTCGACCCGAACGACCTGGGCCTGCGCGCCCACGAGATCCTGGAGAACACCCTGCAGTTCGAACTCACCGGACGCACCGACTACGGCAGCGGGACCACCCTCGCCACCGCGCTGGCCAACCTCGACGGCACCCGCGAGGTGCTGACGGTCCTGCGCCCGGTGCTGGCCCCGCGCATGCCGATGTCCGATGTGGACACCTGGCTCGACCGCACCGACCGCGCGCTGCACACCGCACAACGGCCCGACGGCACCTGGACGCCCGTCACGCAGCTGCCCCGTGAGCAGCGGGAGAAAATCGACGGCGCGGTGAGCGGGCTCGTCGAGCGGCTCGCCCCGATCGCCGCCATCACCGAACCGAGGCGGGTCCCGTGACCCCGAACCGCCGCACCTTCCTGCGGGGCGCCGTGCTCGGGGCCGGAGCCACCGCCGCCGCGGTGGGCACGGGCACCGCGACGGCCTCCGCGACGACGTGGTCGTTCCACGGCACGCACCAGGCCGGGATCCTGCGCCCACCGGCGCCGCAGTCGATCGTGGCCGCGTTCGACGTCATCGCCGAGAACCGCGTCGAACTCACCGACCTGTTCCGCACGATCACCGACCGCGCCAGGTTCCTGACCAGCGGCGGCTCGCCGACCGCCGTCGGCATCACCGCCCCGCCCGCCGACTCCGGCGTGCTCGGCCCGACCGTGCCGGCGGGGGACCTCACCGTGACCCTCGGCGTCGGCGCTTCGCTGTTCGACGAGCGCTACGGCCTCGCCGACCGCAAACCCGCGAAGCTCACGCCGATGAAGATGTTCCCCAACGACGCGCTCGACGAGACCCAGTGCCACGGCGACCTCAGCCTGACACTCGCGGCGAGCGACGCCGACACCGTCGTGCACGCGCTGCGTGACCTCGCCCGCGCGACCAGGGGAGCGATGCAACTCCGCTGGCGCATCAACGGGTTCAGCTCCCCGCCGCGCCCCGAAGGCACACCCCGCAACCTGATGGGCTTCAAGGACGGCATCGCCAACCCCACTGACGGGGAGCTGGACCGGCTGGTCTGGGCGGGCGCCGGCGAGCCCGCGTGGACGGCGGGCGGCAGCTACCAGGTGATCCGCCTGATCCGCATGCTCGTCGAGTTCTGGGACCGGGTTTCGCTGTCCGAGCAGGAGAACATGTTCGGCCGCCGCCGCGACAGCGGTGCCCCGCTCGACGGTGCCCGCGAAACCGACGAGCCGCGGTACGCCGAGGACCCCACCGGCACCGTCATCCCGCTGACCAGCCACATCCGGCTCGCCAACCCGCGCACCGCGGACACCGACGCCAGCCGGATCCTGCGCCGGTCGTGCAACTACGACCGGGGCATCGACACCAACGGCAACCTCGACATGGGCCTGATCTTCACCTGCTACCAGCAGGACATCGCGCGCCAGTTCGAGGCCGTCCAAACGCGACTGATCGACGAACCGCTGACCGACTACATCTCCCCGTTCGGCGGCGGCTACTTCTTCGCGCTCCCCGGCGTCGCCGGGCCAGAAGACTTCTTCGGCCGGGCCTTGCTGGCCTGACCGGGGAAAACCCGCTCCCACCACTCCAGGAGGACACTGTGGACAGAGCTTTCGGCCGGTGGCGCCGCAAGCGGACGCTGCTCGGCGCCGGAGCCGTGCTGACGGCGGCCGGTGTGGCCGTCGCCGTCACGACCGCGGTCGGCGGCGCCGACGCGCAGCCGCTGCAGGCGCAGCACGCCGACTGGCTGCCCACCGCGACGCCCATCAAGCACGTCGTGGTGATCTTCGGCGAGAACATCTCGTTCGACCACTACTTCGGCACCTACCCGAACGCGGCCAACACCGACGGCACGCCGTTCACCGCAGCGAAGAACACGCCGAAGGTCGACGGGCTCGACAAGAAGCTGCTCACCGACAACCCGAACGCCTACAACCCCAAGCGGCTGTCCCCGAGCCAGGCGCTCACCTGCGACCAGAACCACAACTACGGTGCGGAGCAGAAGGCGTTCGACGGCGGCAAGATGGACAAGTTCGTCGAGAACACCGAGACGGACAAGTGCACCGGGCAGCCGATCCTGTTCGGCGAGCCGGGCCTG
The DNA here is from genome assembly GCF_039542405.1 of Amycolatopsis dongchuanensis. Taxonomy (NCBI): domain Bacteria; kingdom Bacillati; phylum Actinomycetota; class Actinomycetes; order Pseudonocardiales; family Pseudonocardiaceae; genus Amycolatopsis; species Amycolatopsis dongchuanensis. The sequence goes on along the minus strand of NZ_BAABIB010000022.1, from coordinate 111,568 downwards.
GTGATGGACTACTACGACGGCAACACCGTCACCGGCATGTGGAACTACGCCCAGCACTACGCGATGAGCGACAACTCGTTCAACACGGTGTTCGGCCCCTCCACGCCCGGCGCGATCAACCTGGTTTCGGGGCAGACGCACGGGATCCAGGCCGTCGACCCGGTGACGCACAAGCCGGTCAGCGACTCCTACGTGGTGGCCTCGCCCGACCGCAACGGCGTGGGCACGGTCATCAACGACCCCGACCCGGCCTACGACGACTGCTCGGACAAGAACCACACCGCGAGCGACAACCTGGGCGTCATGCAGGGCCGCAACATCGGTGACCTGCTCAACGACCGGCACGTCACGTGGGGCTGGTTCCAGGGCGGCTTCCGGCCCACCGGCACGCAGAACGGCTACGCGGTCTGCGGCGCGTCGCACCAGAACGTCGGCGGCATCTCGGCGGTGGACTACAGCCCGCACCACGAGCCGTTCCAGTACTACAAGTCGACGGCGAACGAGAAGCACCTGCCGCCGAGCTCGGTGGCCGCGATCGGGCAGACCGACCAGGCCAACCACCAGTACGACCTGACCGACTTCGACGCCGCGCTGGCCGCCGGGAACATGCCCGCGGTGAGCTTCCTCAAGGCGCCGGAGTACCAGGACGGGCACGCCGGTTACTCCGACCCGCTCGACGAGCAGCAGTTCGTGGTCAGCGAGATCAACAAGATCCAGCACTCGAAGGACTGGGCGTCGACGGCGATCGTGCTCGCCTACGACGACTCCGACGGCTGGTACGACCACGTGGACGGGAAGATCGTGAACGGCTCGCACGACGCGGGCAATGATTCGGCGGTGTGCACGGGCAAGAAGACGGAGCTGGGCGGCTACGCCGACCGGTGCGGCTACGGCCCGCGTCTGCCGCTGCTGGTGGTCTCGCCGTTCGCGAAGACGAACTTCGTCGACCACACGCGGACCGACCAGACGTCGGTGCTGCAGTTCATCGAGGACAACTGGTTCACCGGCCGCGTCGGCGGCACGTCGTTCGACACCCGCGCCGGCGGGCTGTGGAACATGCTCGACTTCTTCGGCCACCGCGCCCCCGCGGTGCAGCTCGACCCGAAGACGGGCGCCGTGGTGCGCTGAAGTCCAACCCCGCAGAGGCGCCCTTCCACCTTCCCGGTGGGAGGGCGCTTCGCCGTCTCACCAGCGCAGTCGCTGGTCCCTGCCGAAGTTCCGGGCGGCGGCAGCGGCGGCGACTGCGGGCGCGACCCGGCGCTTCCCGTCAGCCGTGGTCCGCCGCGTCGCGGTGGTCCGGCACCAGGCGCGCGTGCAGCTTGCTGAGGATCCCGGCCAGCGCCGAAAGCTCCTCCGGCTGGAGCGCGTCGATGACGAGCTCCCGCACGCGGGCGACGTGGCCGGGAGCCGCGCCGGCCAGCTGGGCGAAACCGGCGTCGGTCAGGATGGCGAGGGTGAACCGCCCGTCGCGCGGATCCGGTTCCCGGTCCACGAAACCACGTGCCTGCAGCCGGGCCATGAGGTGGGACAGGCGGGACAGCTCGGAGTGCGTGCGCACCGCGAGCCTGCTCATCCGCATCCGGCGTTCCGGCTGCTCGGCCAGCACCGCCAGGACGTAGTACTCCAGGAAGCGCAGCTGCGAGTCCTGCTGCAGCTGGCACTCCAGGGCGGTCGGCAGGCGGGCGACGAAGCTCATCAGCATCCGCCACGTGGCGAGCTGCTCGTCGTCGAGCCAGCGCGGGACCGTCGCCCCGGTGCTTCGGTCGCCGGTCATGCGCTCAAGCATAGGGCGGGGAAGCCGTGACTTGAAGATTCACGTGACAGGGCTATAGTCGCGTGAAGATTCAAGTGATCATCGGCGTTGCGCGGAGGAGAGGACACATGGCGGACACCGGTCGTGGAATTCTGGACATCGTCCCTGCCAGCCATCACGACCTGCTGACGGCTCCGGGCACCGCGGTGCTGACCACGATCGACCGGCACGGCCGCCCGCAGTCGACCGCGGCCTGGTACCTCGTCGACCACGACGGGCTGCTCAAGCTCTCCTCCACCGCCGACCGGCAGAAGATCAAGAACCTGCGGGCGAACCCGTCGTGCACCTTCTTCCTGATGGACCCGGCCAACCCGTTCCGCACACTGGAAGTCCGCGCCGAGGCCGAGCTGGTCGCCGACACCGACTTCGCGGATCTCAAGCGCTTCACGGAGGCGTACGGCAGGGAACCGAGGGTCCTCGGCGACGAGCGGTTCACGATTGTGCTCCGGCCCCGCAGGATCGTCGCCAACCCGCCGGCGCGGCAAAGCTGACGGCCCCCTCGCCGGGCTCCTGCCGGCTCACCAGCGCAGTCGCTGGGTGAGCACGTCCTGCTCCGCCGGGTTGGCCGTCAGCGCGAGGGCGCGAAGATTGGCGTCACGGGCCTCCTCGTGGCGGCCGAGTTCCCGCAACAGCTCGGCGCGGGTGGCGTGGAAGAGGTGGTAGCGGTCCAGACCCGGGATCGCGTCCACTTCGGACAGTGCGGCAGCAACACCCTTCGTGTACCGCAAGGCGATCGCGCGGTGCAGCCGGGTCACGGGGGAGGGCGCGTAGCGCAGCAGCAGCTCGTACAACAGCACGATCTGGGGCCAGTCCGTGTCCTCCCAGCGGGCGGCCTCCGCGTGGCACGCCACGATCGCCGCCTGGAGCTGGTACTGGCCGGGCCGCCGTAGCCGTCCGGCGCGCGTGAGCAGCCGGATCGCCGAGTCGATCGCCTCGCGGTCCCAGCGGCTGCGGTCCTGGTCCCGCAGCAGCAACAGACCGCCGTCCGCGTCGAACCTCCCGGCCACGCGCGCCCGGTGCAGCCGGATGAGGGCGAGCAGGCCCAGCACCTCCGCCTCACGGGGCATCAGGTCCGCCAGCGAAGCCGCCAGCCACTCGGCGTCGGCGGTCAGGTCGCGGGAGTGCGGCTGCGTCGTGCCGAGGTACCCCTCGTTGCACAGCAGGTAGATCACCCGCAGCACCCCGTCGAGCCGCTCGCCCAGCTCGTCGTCCGCCGGCAGGCGGTAGGGGATCCCGGCCGCGGTGATCTTGCGTTTCGCCCGCGTGATCCGCTGCGCCATCGTCGTTTCCGGCACCAGGAACGCCCGCGCGAGCTGGGCCGTGGTCAGCCCGCAGACGGTCTTGAGCGTCAGCGCGACCCGGGCCTGCGGCGCCAGCGCCGGGTGGCAGCACGTGAACAGCAGCCGCAGCTTCTCCGCCGGGTCCGGCGGCCCGGGATCGGCCAGCAGCGCGAGCTTGTCGCGCAGCCGGGCCTGGCGGCGCAGCACGTCCAGGCCCCGGCGCCGGGCGACGGTGAACAGCCAGGCGTCCGGCCGGTCCGGGATGCCCTCCGCGGGCCAGCGTTCGAGCGCGGTGAGCACCGCGTCGGCCACGACGTCCTCGGCGGCGGCGAAGTCGCCCAGCAGCTCGACGAGTGCGGCCGCGAGCCGGCCCGCGTGGTCGCGCACCACGCGGGCCAGCGTGTCCTCCGCGTCCGGCACCGGTCTCAGAAGGCGATCGGCCGGATCTCGACGAGCGGGCAGCCCGGCCAGCCGCGGGCCATCCGCAGCGCCTCGTCGAGGTCGGGCACGTCGACCTCGACGTACCCGCTGACGACCTCCTTGCCCTCGACGAAGGGGCCGTCCGTGACCACGGGCTCACCCCCGCCGAGGCGGATCGTCGTCGCGGTTTCCGGCGCGGCGAGCTTCGCGTTGTGCGTGATCCGGTCCGAGTGCTCCCGCAGCCAGGCCATCACCCGGCCCGTCGCGGCCTCGCGCTCGGCCTCGTCCATCGCCTCCCAGTCCTTCTCCCACTGTTCGGTCTCGCAGAACAACATCAGGTACTTCATGCGGTACCACCTCCTGCCCTCCTAGACGAACGGGGCGCGCCCCGATTCGACACCGGCGGGTGGCAAAAGAAAAGCGCCGCGGGCCACCAGGGCCCGCGGCGCTTCCGCCCGGGGGAGATCAGGCGCGCGTCATCTTGCGCAGCACGTACTGCAGGATGCCGCCGTTGCGGTAGTAGTCCGCCTCACCGGGGGTGTCGATGCGGACGACCGCGTCGAACTCCACCTTCGACCCGTCGGCCTTCGTCGCGGTGACGTGCACCGTCCGCGGGGTCTCACCCTCGTTGAGCTTGGTGATGCCCGCGATGTCGAACGTCTCCGTGCCGTCCAGGCCCAGCGACGCCGCCGACTCGCCCTCCGGGAACTGCAGCGGGATGACACCCATGCCGATCAGGTTCGACCGGTGGATGCGCTCGAACGACTCCGCGATCACCGCGCGCACGCCCAGCAGCCGGGTGCCCTTGGCCGCCCAGTCGCGCGACGAGCCCGAGCCGTACTCCTTGCCGCCCAGCACGACCAGCGGGACGCCGGCCTGCGCGTAGTTCTGCGCCGCGTCGTAGATGAACGCCTGCGGGCCGCCCTCCTGCGTGAAGTCGCGGGTGTACCCGCCCTGCACGCCGTCCAGCAGCAGGTTGCGCAGCCGGATGTTGGCGAACGTGCCGCGGATCATCACCTCGTGGTTGCCGCGCCGGGAACCGTAGGAGTTGAAGTCCTTGCGCTCGATGCCGTGTTCCTTGAGGTACTTCCCGGCCGGGGAGTCCTCCTTGATCGCACCCGCCGGCGAGATGTGGTCGGTGGTCACCGAGTCACCCAGCAGCGCCAGCACCCGCGCGTCGGCGATGTCCTCGACCGGCGACGGCTCGGCCTGCATGCCCTCGAAGTACGGGGGCTTGCGGACGTAGGTGGACTCCGCGTCCCACGCGAAGGTCTTGCCCTCCGGGGTGGGCAGTGACTTCCACCGCTCGCCGCCGTCGAACACGTCGGCGTAGTCCTTGGCGAACATCTCCTGCGTGATCGCCGAGTCGATGGTCTGCTGGATCTCCTGCGGCGACGGCCAGATGTCACGCAGGAACACGTCGTTGCCCTGCTCGTCCTGGCCCAGCGGCTGGGTTTCGAAGTCGAAGTCCATCGTGCCGGCCAGCGCGTAGGCGATCACCAGCGGCGGCGAGGCCAGGTAGTTCATCTTGACGTCGGGGTTGATCCGGCCCTCGAAGTTCCGGTTGCCCGACAGCACCGACACGACGCTCAGGTCGTTCTCCTGCACCGCGGCCGAGATCTCCTCGGGGAGCGGGCCGGAGTTGCCGATGCACGTGGTGCAGCCGTAGCCCACCAGGTGGTAGCCCAGCTTCTCCAGGTACGGCCAGAGCCCGGCCTTCTCGTAGTAGTCGGTGACGACCTGGGAGCCCGGCGCCATCGACGTCTTGACCCACGGCTTGACCGACAGGCCCTTGTTCACCGCGTTGCGGGCCAGCAGCGCGGCACCCAGCATGACCGACGGGTTCGAGGTGTTGGTGCACGAGGTGATCGAGGCGATCACGACGTGGCCGTGGTCGAGCTGGAACTCACCGCGCTCCGCCGACTTCACGGTCACGAGCTTCGACGGGCGGCCTTCGGCGTGGCCGTGCGGCTGCCGTGGCTCATCACCACCGTTCGCGGAGGCCGCGTACGCGGGCGCGTCACTGGCGGGGAAGGACTCCGACGACGATTCGTCCACACCGGACAGCACGCCCTGCGGCTGCTCCTGCTGCGGCACGCCCGGCTTGCGCTCGGCGCTGCCGGTGACCTCCGCGGGCACGTAGTCGGCGAGCGAGGTGCGGAAGCTCTCCTTGGCCTTCGACAGCTCGATGCGGTCCTGCGGGCGCTTCGGGCCGGCGATCGACGGCACGACCGTCGACAGGTCCAGCTCCAGGTACTCGGAGTAGGTGGCCTCGTGCGACGGGTCGTGCCACAGGCCCTGCTCCTTGGCGTAGGCCTCGACCAGCGCCAGCTGCTCGGGGGAGCGGCCGGTCAGCTTCAGGTAGCGCAGCGTCTCCTCGTCGATCGGGAAGATCGCCGCGGTCGAGCCGAACTCGGGGCTCATGTTGCCGATCGTGGCGCGGTTGGCCAGCGGCACCGCGCCGACGCTCTCGCCGTAGAACTCGACGAACTTGCCGACCACGCCGTGCTTGCGCAGCATCTGGGTGATCGTCAGCACGACGTCGGTGGCCGTCACGCCGGCCGGGATCTCCCCGGTCAGCTTGAAGCCGACGACGCGCGGGATGAGCATCGACACCGGCTGGCCGAGCATCGCGGCCTCGGCCTCGATACCGCCGACGCCCCAGCCCAGCACGCCGAGGCCGTTGACCATCGTGGTGTGCGAGTCGGTGCCGACGACGGTGTCCGGGTACGCCTGGCCGTTGCGCGACATCACCGTGCGCGCCAGGTACTCGATGTTGACCTGGTGCACGATGCCGGTGCCCGGCGGGACGACCTTGAACTCCTCGAACGCGTTCTGGCCCCAGCGCAGGAACTGGTAGCGCTCGCGGTTGCGCTCGTACTCGATCTCGACGTTGCGCTCGAAGGCGTCGGCGCGGCCGAACACGTCGATGATCACCGAGTGGTCGATGACCAGCTCGGCGGGCGCCAGCGGGTTCACCTTGTCGGGGTCGCCACCGAGGTCGGTGACCGCCTCGCGCATCGTCGCCAGGTCCACCACGCACGGCACGCCGGTGAAGTCCTGCATCACCACGCGCGCGGGCGTGAACTGGATTTCGATGGAGGGGTCCGCGGTGGCGTCCCAGCCGCCGAGCGCGCGGATGTGCTCGGCGGTGATGTTCGCGCCGTCCTCGGTGCGCAGCAGGTTCTCGAGCAGGATCTTGAGGCTGTAGGGCAACCGCTCGGAGCCCTGCACCTTGTCCAGGCGGAACACCTCGTACGAGGCGTCGCCGACCTGCAGGGTGTCCCGGGCGCCGAAGCTGTCCTTGCTGGCTGGTGCGGTCACGTCTGTCTCCAGTGGCTGGGGCGCCGCCTGGGTGGTGCCGTGGCGACGTCCCGGTCGTCAGTCGGGTCTTTTGAGCGAGTCTCGCGCACGCGTGCGGCGTCCGCAGACGCGGGGACGTGCAGGCTTGCTACGAGCCAAACAGTACGCTTGTCCTTTTTTGCTGGCAAGGCCGACACGCCCCCGCCGCGCTGTGACTTCAGCCGACTTCAGCCGTGCTCCGCGAGGTACTTCCGGTTGGCCTCCATCAGCTCGTCCAGCGCGTCGCGGGCGGCGGTGAGGCTGGCGATCGCGTGCGAGAGCCGTTCCCGTTCACGTTCCATGGCCGCGAGCGCGAACTCGGCCCTGGGCCTGCTGGGTTCCGCCATGCAGGGGGCCATCTCGGCGATGGTGTGGCTGGGCAGCCCGGCGGACAGGAACGCCTGGATGAGCTCGACGCGCCGGACGTGCTCCTCGTCGTAGTGCCGCTGCCCGCTGGGCGCCCGCACGCTCGCCAGCAGGCCCTGCTGCTCGTAGTAACGCAGCGACCGCTGGCTCACGCCGGTCCGCCGCGACAACTCGCCGATCCGCATCGCGTCCCCTGTGCCCTCCGTCACCCGGGCTTGCCTTTGACATGGATGTCAACTTTTAGCGTAGCCAGGTCAGCACAGGCACCACGAGAAGGGGAAGCCGATGATCAAGTTCGTGTACCTGGTCAACCGCGTCCCGGGGATGACCCCCGAGGAGTTCGTCGCGTACCACCGGGAGCACCACGCCCCGCTGTTCACCTCCATCCCCGAGACGCGGCAGTACGTCCGGCGCTACACCGTTTCCCACCCGGTGCCCGCGCCGGGCTACCCCAGCCCGGCGTACGACGGCGTCACCGAGATCTGGTTCGACAGCTGGGCCGACCACGACGCGTTCTTCTCGTCGGCGAACTACCGCGAGCGGGTGCACCCGGACGAGGGCAAGTTCATCGACCTCGACTCCGTGCGCACGGTCGTCACCGACGAGAAGGTGGTGCTGTGAGCGTTACTGGGCCAGCTTCAGCAGCTTCGTGAAGTCGCCGGGCTCCAGGCTGCGCAGCACGGTCATGCCCTGCTCGGTGAGCGTGCGCAGCGGGCTGACGTAGTGCTTCCCGTTCACCTCGGTGGTCACGACGCCGATGCCCTGCTTGAGGATGCCGCCGCTGAGGTGGCGCAGCACCTCCCGCACGTCGGAGGGCAGCGAACCGGCCTCGCTCTCGATCTGCTCGGCGAGGTCGTCGGCGCACATCTTCTGCGTGCGGCCCTCACCGCTGACCTCGTAGCAGTCGCCGTCCTTCGTGACGCTGTACTCCTCGCCGGACGGGTCCCGCAGTTTCAGCGACGTCACGGTCGCGCGGGTGCCGCCGGTGACGGGGGAGGTCTGCGTCCGCAGGTCGAGCAGCTGGGCGCCGGTGGGCTCGGTCTCGCCCTCGGCGGCCGCGAGGATGGCGGGGCCGGCGTCGTGCAGCACGCCCATCTCGTCCGGCGGCAGCAGCTCGATGACGCGCTGGACATCGGCGTCCAGCGCGGCCTGCACCAGCTCCTTCACCGCGTCGTTCGCGGAGGCGGCGCCCTTGGCCGGGATGGACGTCGCAGGCCACTGCTGGCCGGCTTCCCGCAACGCGTAGTCGGCGATCGTGTACAGCAGGCTCGGGTACCACTCGCCGTCCACCTGGACCGTCGCGATCCGCACCGGCTCGCCGCTTTCGCGGACCTCCTTGGCGATGTCGATGGTCTCGGTGTGCGGCCCGGCGTCCGGCGTGCCGGGCAGGGCGTCGAGGAACTGCTTCGCCAGCGGCAGCTTGCCGAAGTCGCTGGTGATCGTGAGCGTGCCGCCGGTCAGCTTGGTGATCGTGACGTGGTCGTTGACCCGCTGCGCGCCCGCCTCGTCGAACGTCAGGTTCTGCGTCTGGACTCCGACGCCGGACAGCGCGTTCGGATCGGCGTTCCCGTCGAGCACCTGCAGGCGCTTGAGCTCGCTCGTCGCGTCCTTCACCGGGTCCGTGAACAACGCGGCCTCGGCCGGGGCGAGGCTGTCGAGCACGCCGACGAGGTCACCGCTGCCGAGCGAGCTGGTCAGCTTCAGCGCGGCCTCGGTCGGGCTCGCCGCGCCGGAACCCTGCTGCGCCAGCAGGTACCAGGTCGTGCCGCCGCCCGCGAGGACGACCAGCGCGGCCACCAGCCCGACGATCAGCCAGCGGCGGCCCTTGCGGGGCGGCTGGGGCTGTTCGCCGTACCCCGGCTGGCCGTAGCCCGGCTGCGGGCCGTAGCCCGGCGGGGGATAGGCCTGCTGGGGGTAGCCGGGCTGCTGCGGGTACGGCTGCCAGCCTGGCTGCTGCGGCTGCTGTGGTTGTTGCCAGCCGGGCTGGCCGGGTGTGGTCACGGGTGTCCCCCAGTTCTCGCTGTCACGGGTGGGTGGCTGCGCCGGGCACGGACCGCGAACGTGCCGAGCGCACCGGCCAGCGCGACGCCCGCGCCGGCCAGTGTGGTGACGGGACCGGTCGGCGTGATGCCGATCAGCCCGTCCGTCCCACCACTTCGGACGGTGGCGAGCAGTGCGACGGTTCCCACGGATATCGCGAGCAGGGCCGTCAGTGTTGCGGCCGCGCGCGCGAAACCCAGCGCGAACAGGCCGAGGCACACCGCCGCCAGCAGCGGCACGCCGAGCCAGAGGCGCAGCGCGGTGCGCAGGAAAGCGCTGTCCACCAGCACGAGGCGCGCGATCGCGTCGGCCGTCTGGTAGCTGTGGCGCTGGACACCTCCGGAGTGGAACCACGGCAGGAACGTGCCGAGCACGGTCACCACCAGCCCCGCCGAGGCGAGCCACGGAAGTCCGCGCCGCAAGCCGGTCATCGCCGTACCCCTTTCCTGCCGGATCTCCTCGGTGGGACGCCGGATCGGCTGAAAAGGGTCCCCCAAGCGGGGAATTGTTGCACGTGCGGGTGAAGTGTCTCGTGGGATTTCTGATACATCTGTGACACAAGTGTGCGGAGTTGAACCGGCGAGACGGAGGTGGCGGGTGCGCGCGATCCTGGGCGCGCGGGTGTCCCGGTGGACGGCCGCGACGACGCTGGCGCTGGCCGTCGCGTTCGGCGTGGCGGGTACCGCCGTGGCCGTGCCGCCCCCGCCACCCAACCCGAGCGACTCCGAGATCAAGGCGGGCCAGGCCGAGGCCAACGCGAAGGCGGGCGAGGTCGGCCAGCTCACCAACCAGCTCGCCGAGGCCGAGTCCCGGCTGTCGGACCTGCAGGCCCAGGTCGAGCTGAAGATGGAGGAGGCCAACAAGGCGCTGGTCGACCAGCAGACCGCGCAGGACGCGGCCGACCAGGCGCAGGCCGACGCCGACGCCGCCCGCCGCGAGTCCGACGCCGCCGCGGCCCAGATCGAGACGGCCCGGCAGCGGCTCGACGGCTTCATCGCGGGCAGCTACCAGCAGGGCAGCACGATCGGCTCCATCTCCGCCTACCTCGGGTCGAGCAGCCCGCGGGACCTGCTCGCCCGCGCGCAGCTGCTGTCCTCGGTCAGCGGGAGCCAGCTCAACGCGCTGGAGCTGATGGAGCAGGCGCAGACCGACAAGTCCAACAAGGACGCCGCCGCGCGGGCCGCGCTGGAGCGGGCGCGGCAGAAGCAGGCGGAGGCCGAGCAGGCCAGGCAGGCCGCCGATGCCGCGCAGGCCGCGGCCGTGCGGGCGCAGCAGAACCAGGCGGCGCAGGCCGCGAGCCTGGAGGCGAGCAGGAACAGCGTCGAGGAGCAGCTCTACGCCGCGCAGCAGCGTGTCGCGGGGCTGCAGGGGCAGCGCCAGCGGTACCAGGACTGGCTCGCGCAGAAGCAGCGCGAGGAGGAGGAACAGGCGCGGCAGGCCGCGCTCGCCGCGAGCAAGGGCAGCGGCGGGAGTGGCGGCGGCGGCAGCTCGCGGCCCGTGTCGGGTTCGGCGTCGTCGGCTGTCGAACGCGCCATCGCGCGCGCGATGTCCCAGCTCGGGGTGCCGTACGCGTGGGGCGGCGGCAACGCGAGCGGTCCGACGCGCGGCATCCGCGACGGCGGGGTGGCCGACGCCTACGGCGACTACCGCAAGATCGGGTTCGACTGCTCCGGCCTGATGATCTACGCCTACGCGGGCGTGGTGTCGCTGCCGCACTACAGCGGCTACCAGTACGACGCGGGCCGCAAGGTGCCGCTGTCGCAGATGCGGCGCGGGGACCTGTTGTTCTGGGGCCGCAGCGGCATCCACCACGTCGCGCTGTACCTCGGCAACGGGATGATGATCGAGGCGCCGCAGTCCGGGCTGGCGGTGCGTGTCGCGCCTGTGCGGTACGGCGACATCCTGCCGTACGCGACGCGCCTGGTGGGCTGAGCGGCGCGGTCGCGCGTGCCATGATCGGCGCATGACCTTCTCCTCCACCGGCAGCGTGCGCACGCCTGTGCTGGACGTGGCGTACGAGTACACCGGCGAGCCCGGGGGTGTGCCGGTGGTGCTGCTGCACGGCTTCCCGTACGACGTCCGCGCGTTCGACGACGCGGCTGCCGTCCTCGCCGACCGCGGCGCGTTCGTCCTCGCCCCGTACCTGCGGGGCTTCGGCCCGACGCGGTTCCGGGACGCCACCACGCCGCGGTCCGGTCAGCAGGCCGCACTCGCCCAGGACCTGCTCGACTTCCTGGACGCCCTGGGCCTGGACGACGCGGTGCTGGCCGGTTACGACTGGGGTGGCAGGGCCGCGTGCCTCGTCGCCGCGCTGCGGCCCGGCCGCGCGCGGGGCCTGGTGACCGTGGACGGCTACAACGTCCAGGACATCGCGGCTTCCGGCGAGCCCGCCCCGCCGGACGTGGAGCGCACTTTCTGGTACCAGTACTACTTCCACTCCGAGCGCGGGCGCCGGGGGCTGGAGCGCAACCGCGAGGAGCTGTGCGAACTGCTGTGGCGCACGTGGTCGCCCACGTGGGCGGGCGCGTCCGTGGCGTTTCCCGCCAGCGCGCCCAGCCTGCACAACCCCGACTTCGTGGACGTGGTGATCCACTCCTACCGGCACCGTTACGGCCTCGCCGAGGGGGACCCGCGGTACCAGGAGCTGGAGGACCTCATCGCCGCGCAACCGCCGATCCCGGTGCCGACGGTAGTCCTGGAAAGCGGGGCCGACGGCGTCGGCGGGCCGCTGGACCCGCAGGAGCGCGAGCACTTCACCGGCGCCTACGAACACCGCCTGCTGCCGGGGATCGGGCACAACGTGCCGCAGGAGGCGCCGGAGGCGTTCGCCGACGCCGTGCTGAGCCTGCTGTGAGCACGCTCGCCGGGATCGTGCTCGCCGGCGGTGCCGCGCGGCGGCTGTCCGGGGTGGACAAGCCGATGCTGCCGGTCGACGGGAAACCCTTGGTGCGCCACGCCGTCGACGCTCTCGCCGCGGCCGACCCGGTCGTCGTGGTCGGGCCCGAACGCGCCGGGATCCCCGGCGTGCGCTGGACCCGGGAGGAGCCGCCCGGCGGCGGTCCGCTGGCCGCGCTCGCGGCCGGGCTGGCCGTGCTGGAGCGGCCGGACCTGGTAGCCGTGCTGGCGGGGGACCTCGCCGCGGTGACGCCGTCCACAGTGGACCGCCTGGTCGACGCACTAGGCAAGCACGACGGGGCCGTGGTCGTCGACGCGGACGGGCGCCGCCAGTGGCTGCTCGGGGTGTGGCGGACCGCCCGGCTGCGTGCGGTGCTGCCCGCCGAACCCGCCGGAGCACCGCTGCGGTCGGCGCTCGGGGCGCTCGACGTCACCGGGGTCCCGGAGCACGCCGGGGAGGCCGCGGACATCGACACGCCGGAAGATCGACTACGGCATTCGTGAAGCTCACAGCCCTCACACCACCGCCGGGGTGTACTACCGATACGGTCGCACGGGAGAGGCGAACGCAAGCGAGGAGGGAACCGTGACCGAGCCCGGCTACGCCGAGGGCACGAACGGGCAGCAGGCCGCGACTCCGGCCACCGACGGCCAGTTGCTGGAACGCACCGTGTTCGAGGTCAAGCGCGTGATCGTCGGGCAGGACCGGCTGGTCGAGCGGTTGCTGGTGGGCCTGCTGGCCAAGGGGCACCTGCTGCTGGAAGGCGTGCCCGGCGTCGCGAAGACCCTCGCGGTCGAGACGTTCGCGCGCGTGGTCGGCGGCACCTTCTCGCGCGTGCAGTTCACCCCGGACCTCGTGCCCGCCGACATCCTCGGCACCCGGATCTACCGCCAGGGCAGCGAGCGCTTCGACGTCGAGCTCGGCCCGGTGGTGGCGAACTTCGTGCTGGCCGACGAGATCAACCGCGCCCCGGCGAAGGTGCAGTCGGCGATGCTCGAGGTGATGGCCGAGCGGCACGTGTCGATCGGCGGCAAGACGTTCCCGATGCCGGACCCGTTCCTGGTGCTCGCCACGCAGAACCCGATCGAGAACGAGGGCGTGTACCCGCTGCCGGAGGCGCAGCGCGACCGGTTCCTGTTCAAGATCGTCGTCGACTACCCGTCGGCGGAGGAGGAGCGCGAGATCATCTACCGGATGGGGGTGACCCCGCCGGAGCCGCAGCAGGTGCTCAGCCCCGCGGAGCTCGTGCGGCTGCAGGGCGTCGCGTCGCAGGTGTTCGTGCACCACGCGCTGGTCGACTACGTCGTGCGGCTCGTGCTCACCACCCGCACCCCGGCCGAGCACGGCCTGACCGACGTCGCGGGCTGGGTGTCCTACGGCGCCTCGCCCCGCGCGAGCCTCGGCATCATCGCCGCCGCGCGGGCGCTCGCGCTTGTCCGCGGCCGTGACTACGTGCTGCCGCAGGACGTGGTCGACGTCGTGCCCGACGTGCTGCGCCACCGGCTCGTGCTGTCCTACGACGCGCTCGCCGACGCGGTGCCGCTGGACCACATCGTCAACCGCGTGCTGCAGACCGTGCCGCTGCCGCAGGTTTCGGCCCGTCCTCAGGCCGGTCCCGGCGGCCAGCCCGCCCACATGGGAGCCGCGGGTTACTAGGAAATGGTGGGATTGGCTTGCGTAGCGGTGCGGGTAGCGGAACCTGAGGCGGCCCCTCACTCCGGGATCTCGAACTCATGAATGCCAATTCACCACGTTCGAGCTGTCCTCGCGAGAAGCCGCCTCAGAACCCGCGGCGGTGCGAGCTGACGGCCACGACAAAAGCTGCCGGGAGAACTTAGTGGCTGGCGAGGACAGGGGAAAGCGGCCCGCGTGGGCGCCGCCCGTGCTGCGCGGGGACCGGCTGGAGGCCGGGCTGCGCACGCTGGAGCTGGACGTGCGGCACCGGCTCGACGGGCTGCTGCAGGGCAACCACCTCGGCCTCGTGCCGGGGCCCGGTTCGGAGCCGGGGGAGGCGCGGCCGTACCAGCCCGGTGACGACGTGCGCCGGATGGACTGGGCCGTCACCGCGCGCACGACGACGCCGCACATCCGCGAGACGGTGGCCGACCGCGAGCTGGAGACGTGGATGGCGGTGGACCTGTCCGCGAGCCTCGACTTCGGCACCGCGTTGTGCGAGAAGCGGGACCTGGCGCTGTGCGCCGTCGCCGCGATCGCCCACCTGACCGGGGGTGGCGGCAACCGGCTCGGCGCGGTGCTGTCCAACGGCGCCGAAACCGTGCGCGTCCCCGCGCGCGGCGGCCGGGCACACACCCGCGGGCTGCTGCGCAAGATCGCCGAGCTGCCCCGCGCCACCGAGGGCACGCGCGGTGATCTCTCGGCGATCCTCGAACAACTGCGCCGTCCGCCGCGGCGGCGCGGGCTCGTCGTGGTCGTGTCGGACTTCCTCGGCGGCACCGAATGGCAGCGGCCGCTGCGCGCGCTGGCGGCGCGGCACGACCTCATCGCCGTCGAGGTGCTCGACCCCCGTGACGTGGACCTGCCCGAGGTCGGCACGATCGTGCTCGCGGACCCCGAAAGCGGGCGCCAGCGCGAGGTGCACGCGTCGGCGTTGCTTCGCCGCGAGTTCGCCGCCGCCGCGCAGGCGCACCGGGACCAGGTGGCGCGGGCGCTGCGGCAGGCCGGGGCCGCGCAGCTGACCCTGCGCACCGACTCGGACTGGATCGCCGACACCGTCCGCTTCGTCGTCGCCCGCAAGCGGCGGTGGTCGGGAGGCGCCGCGTGAGTTTCACCGGGTTCAGCGCCCCGTGGTGGTTCCTGCTGCTGATCGTGGTCGCGGCGGTCGCCGTGGGCTACGTGCTCGCGCAGCGGGCCCGGCGCAAGCGCACGATGCGGTTCTCGAACCTGGCGCTGCTGGAACGGGTCGCGCCGAAGGCGCAGGGCTGGCACCGGCACGTGCCCGCGGTGCTGCTGATCGTGTCGCTGATCCTGCTCACGGTCGCGCTCGCCGGTCCCACGGCGGAGCAGAAGGTGCCCCGCAACCGGGCGACCGTGATGCTGGTGGTGGACGTCTCGCTGTCCATGGAGGCCACCGACGTCAAGCCGACGCGCATCAAGGCGGCGCAGGACGCGGCGACGCAGTTCGCGCAGGGGCTCACGCCGGGCATCAACCTGGGGCTGGTGTCGTTCGCGGGCACCGCGACGGTGCTCGTGGCGCCGACGACCCAGCGGCAGAGCGTCGTGGCGGCGATCGACAACCTCAAGCTCGCCCAGTCCACCGCGACCGGCGAGGGGATCTTCGCCGCTTTGCAGGCGGTGCAAGGGTTTTCCGCCGTCGTCGGCGGAGCCGAGGGGCCGCCGCCCGCGCGGATCGTGCTGATGAGCGACGGCAAGCAGACCGTGCCCGAGGACCTCTACGCCCCGCGTGGCGCGTTCACCGCCGCCGAGGAGGCGAAGAAGGAGCAGGTGCCGATCTCCACGATCTCCTTCGGCACCAACCACGGCACCGTCACGATCGACGGCCGCGAGGTCCCGGTGGACGTCGACGACGGCTCGCTGCAGGAGGTCGCGCGCCTGTCCGGCGGGGACTTCTACCAGGCGGGCTCGGCCGAACAGCTCAAGGAGGTCTACCAGGACCTCGGCGAGCAGATCGGCTACGAGCTCAAGGAGGCCGACGCCAGCCGCCCCTGGGTCGTGCTGGGCACGCTGGCGCTCATCGTCGCGGCGGGCAGCGCGCTGTTCCTGGGACAGCGGCTGCCCTGAGCCTCACGCGCCGCCGGTGAAGTCGTGCTGGCGCCAGGCCTCGTACAGGGCGATGGAAGCGGTGTTGGCGAGGTTCAGCGAGCGCGAGCCGGGGCGCATGGGCAGCCGCACGCGCTTCGTGACCTGCGGGGCGTGCTGCACCTCGTCGGGCAGGCCGACCGACTCCGGACCGAACAGCAGCACGTCGCCCGGCTGGTAGGCGACGTCGGTGTACCGGTGCTCCGCGCGGGCGCTGAACGCGTACACGTTCGCGGGCAGCAGCGCCTCCCACGCGGCGTCCAGGTCGGGGTGCACCCGCACGTGCGCGAGGTCGTGGTAGTCCAGCCCGGCCCGCCGCAGGTGCTTGTCCTCGAAGGCGAACCCGAGCGGCTCGACCAGGTGCAGCTCCGCGCCGGTGTTCGCGGACAGGCGGATCGCGTTGCCCGTGTTGGGCGGAATCTCCGGCTGGTAGAAGAGCACCCGGAACATCCTGAAGATCGTTTTCCCTTCACCCGTGGTTCGGCCGGTGGCGGCGAACCGGACATTTCCGCACCCGAGCATGCCGGGAGCCCGTCCATCCCACCACAGGAGGATCCCGCATGGTCGCGCCCCTCAACCGGCGCCGTTTCCTCGGTTACGGCAGCGCCGGTGCCGCCGCGGTGCTGCTCGGCACCGGAGCCTGGAACGCCGCGAGCGCCTACGCCAACCCGGTCCGCGGCGCGAACCCGTTCACGCTCGGCGTGGCCTCGGGCGACCCGACCGCCGACGGCGTCGTGCTGTGGACGCGGCTCGCCCCCGACCCCTTCGCCGCCGACGGGAAGGGCGGCATGCCGGCCAAGCCCGTCCGCGTCGAGTACGAGGTCTCCCTGGACGAGCGGTTCCGCGCGGTCGTCCGCCGCGGCAGCGCGATCGCCACGCCCGAGCTCGGGCACTCCGTGCACCCGGAGATCTCCGGCCTGGCACCCGACCGCGAGTACTTCTACCGCTTCCGCACCGGCGGCGAGATCTCCATGGTCGGCCGCACCCGCACGACGCCCGTGCCGTGGGCGAACCCGCGGGAGCTGAACTTCGCGTTCGCCTCGTGCCAGGCCTGGCAGGACGGGTACTACACCGCCTACGAGCACATGGCCGCCGAGGACCTCGACCTCGTCGTGCACCTGGGCGACTACCTGTACGAATCCGGCGTCGGCAGCAACAAGCGCGGGGTCACCGTCGAGGACAAGTTCACCACCGAGGCCGCCGACCTCGCCCGCTACCGGCTGCAGTACGCGCTCTACAAGGCCGAGGCGCCGCTGCAGCGGGCACACGCCCGGTTCCCCTGGATCCACACGATCGACGACCACGAGGTCGAGAACAACTGGGCCGGGGACATCTCGCAGGAGGACACCGAGCCCGACCAGGACCCGGCCGTCTTCCGGCAGCGGCGGGCGCAGGCGTTCCAGGCCAACTACGAGCACCTGCCCTACCGCCACACGCAGATGCCCGCGGGGCCGAACGTGCGGCTGTACCGGCGGCTGCCGTACGGCAGGCTCGCGGACTTCACCATCCTCGACACGCGCCAGTACCGCGACGACCAGCCCTGCGGCGACGGCACGTCCGCCACGTGCACCGAGCGCTTCGAGGACGACCGCACGATTCTCGGTGCGGCACAACGGAAGTGGCTCGTCGACGGGTTCTCGTCGTCGCGGGCGCGGTGGCAGGTGCTCGGCAACCAGGCGCCGATGGGGCAGACCGACCGCGACCCCGGCCCGGACGTCAACGTCTGGCTCGACCCGTGGGACGGCTACGTCGCCGACCGCAACCGGGTGCTGGCCGCCGCGCAGGACCGGGGTGTGCGCAACCTCGTGGTGATCACCGGCGACCGGCACCAGAACTACGCGTGGGACCTCAAGCGCGACTACGCAGACCCGGCCTCGGCGACGGTGGGCAGCGAGTTCGTCGGCACGTCGATCACCAGCGGCGGCGACGGCGCCGACATGAACGACGACGGCAAGGCGTTCCTGGCCGCCAACCCGCACCTGAAGTTCTTCAACAGCCAGCGCGGGTACGTGCGCGTGAACGTCGACCGGCAGCGGTGGCGCAGCGACTTCCGCGTGGTGCCGTACGTGACGAAGCCCGGCGCGCCCGTGACGACGCGCGCGAGCTACGTCGTCGAGGACGGGCGGCCGGGCGTCGTGGAGGCGTGAACCAGCTTCGCGCGGACGTCCGGCAGGAGTCGAAGAACCGACGGCCAACGGTGGGGCGTCGAGCGAGTCGAGCCTGGCTTCGACGACCAGTACGTCGAAGCCAGGCTGACCGCCTGCTGTCGCAAGGCCGCCGCCACGTCACGTCATCGCCTCGGTCGCGGACGAACTGACGGGACCCGCGCCCTCAGCGCACCCGCAGCGGCAGCCGCGCGACCGGCTCGGTCATCGCAGGGCCTCCAGGACCTGTGAGGTGTCCAGCACCCGCCCGAAGAACGAACCGATCGTGCGCAGCGTCGCCTCCTGCGCGGCGTCCGACAGCGCGCCGGTGGCGTCGGAGACGAAGGCGACCTGGTAGTCGCGCATGAAGGCGCTGCGCGCGGTGGACTCGCAGCACACCTCGGTGACCGTGCCGGTCACGATCAGCGTGTCCACCCCGCGCGGCCCGCGCAGCGTGCCGAGGACGGTGTCCAGTTCCGTGCCGTGGAAGGCGTCGTAGCGGTGCTTGCGGATCACGACCTCGCCGGGTTCGGGCTTGAGCTCGTCGACGATCTCCGCGCCGTACGTCCCGTCCCGCATGCCCACCTCACGCAGCTTCGGCTGGTACGCGGTTTCCAGCGGCGACACGTCGAAGGAGTCGTACAGGACATGTCGCGTGTACACGACGGGCACCCCCGTGGCGCGGCAGGCGTGCACGAGCGTGCGGATCGCGGGGAGGCGGCTGCGGGCCATCGGGACCTCCATCGGGAAGCCCTCGCGCACGAAGTCGTTCTGCATGTCGATCACCAGGAGCACGGACGACTCCGGCCTGAGTTCCCAGGGCACCATCACTTCCCTTCCGTCTGTGATCCCGGTTATACCTCCCGCGCGGGCTACCGCGGGGTAGCGGTGGCGGGTGCCCGGCGGCCCCTGGGCTGCGGATAACCTCAGCCGGGCACATCGGAGACGACGCACGAGGAGTGGCACGTGGGACGGTCGGTACTGGTCACCGGCGGCAACCGGGGCATCGGGCTGGCGATCGCCCGTGACCTGGCCGGGCAGGGGCACAAGGTGGCCGTCACGCACCGCGGGTCGGGGGCGCCGGAGGGGCTGTTCGGCGTGCGGGCCGACGTCACCGACAGCGAGCAGGTCGACGAGGCGTTCAAGCAGGTCGAGGAGCACCAGGGCCCCGTCGAGGTGCTGGTGTCCAACGCGGGCATCACCCAGGACACGCTGCTGTTGCGCATGACCGAGGAGCAGTTCACCAGCGTCGTCGACGCGAACCTCACCGGCGCCTACCGCGTCGCCAAGCGCGCCTCGCGCGGCATGCTGCGCGGCAAGTGGGGCCGGTTCATCTTCATCTCGTCGGTGGTCGGGCTGACCGGCAACGCCGGGCAGGTCAACTACGCGGCGAGCAAGGCCGGCCTCGTCGGCCTCGCCCGGTCGCTGGCCCGCGAGCTGGGTTCGCGCAACATCACCGCGAACGTCGTGGCGCCCGGCTACGTCGCCACCGACATGACCGACGCGCTCACCGAGGAGCAGCGCACCGCGGTGCTGTCGCAGGTCCCGGCGGGCCGCTACGCCGACCCCGCCGAGATCGCCGCCGCCGTGCGCTTCCTGGCCTCCGAGGAAGCCGGTTACGTCAACGGCGCGGTGCTGCCCGTCGACGGCGGCCTCGGCATGGGCCACTAGAAGGTTTTCCCCGTAGAAAGGACTGGTTTTGCCCGGACTGCTCGAAGGTAAGCGGCTGCTGATCACCGGTGTCATCACCGACGCCTCCATCGCGTTCCACGCCGCCAAGGTGGCGCAGGAGCAGGGCGCGAAGGTCGTGCTGACCGGCTTCGGCCGGATGTCGCTCGTGGAGCGCATCGCGAAGCGGCTGCCCGAGCCGGCGCCCGTGATCGAGCTGGACGTGCAGAACAGCGAGCACCTGGACACCCTCGCCGACCGCGTGCGGGAGCACGTGGACGGCCTCGACGGGGTGCTGCACGCGATCGCGTTCGCGCCGCAGACGTGCCTCGGCGCGCCGTTCCTGGACGCGCCGAAGGAGGACGTGTCCGTCGCCGTCGAGGTGTCGGCGTACTCGTTCAAGTCGCTCGCGATGGCGTGCCTGCCGCTGCTGGGCGAGGGCTCGTCGATCGTCGGACTGGACTTCGACGCGCGCGTCGCCTGGCCCGCCTACAACTGGATGGGCGTGGCGAAGGCGGCGCTGGAGTCGGTGAACCGGTACCTGGCGCGTGACCTGGGGCCGAAGGGCATCCGGGTGAACCTGGTGTCGGCGGGCCCGCTCAAGACGATGGCGGCCAAGTCGATCCCGGGCTTCAGCGAGCTGGAGGGCGGCTGGGGCGACCGCGCGCCGCTGGGCTGGAACGCCGAGGACGCCACGCCGGTCGCGAAGAGCATCTGCGCGCTGCTGTCGGACTGGCTCCCGGCGACCACGGGTTCCATGGTGTGGGTCGACGGGGGAGTGCACGCGCTCGGAATCTGACCGCCACGCGGAGCGTGCCCGTTGAGGGCGGTGGTGGGCTGGCGGGTGGGCAGGGGCGGATCAGCGTGGGGCGCGTCATAGCGGCAGGATGGTGGCCGTGAGTTACGACGCGCTGCTGTGGCTGTCCTTCGGCGGGCCGGAGGGGCCGGACGAGGTCATGCCGTTCCTGGAGAACGTGACGCGCGGCCGGGGCGTGCCGCCGGAGCGGCTGGCCGAGGTCGCCGAGCACTACCAGCACTTCGGCGGGGTCTCGCCGATCAACCGGCTCAACCGCGAGGCCATCGCGGCGGTGGAGAAGGAGCTGGCGGCGCAGGGCGTCGACCTTCCCGTGTACTTCGGCAACCGCAACTGGCACCCGATGGTGGAGGACACCGTCGAGCGCATGAAGGCCGACGGGGTGCGGCGGGCGCTGGTGTTCCCGACCAGCGCGTACGGCGGCTACTCGGCGTGCCGCCAGTACGACGAGGACATCGAGCGCGCCCGCGCCGCCGTCGGCGAGGACGCGCCGGAGCTGACGAAACTGCGCCAGTTCTTCGACCACCCGCTGTTCGTCGCCGCGTTCGCCGACGGGCTGCGGGCCGCGCTCGCGCAGGTGCCGGGCGCGCGGGTCGTGTTCACCGCGCACTCGGTGCCGGAGAGCGCCGACAAGGCCGCCGGGCCGCCGGAGGAGGGCGGGCGCCGGTACTCGCGGCAGATCCACGAGGCGGCGCGCCTGGTCGCGGTGGAGGCGGGCGTCGCGGAGTACGACGTGGTGTGGCAGTCGCGGTCGGGGCCGCCGCAGGTGCCGTGGCTGGAGCCGGACATCGTCGACCACATCGACGCGCTGCACGAGCGCGGGGTCGAGGGGGTCGTGGTGTGCCCGGTGGGGTTCGTGTCTGACCACCTGGAGGTGATCTGGGACCTGGACAACGAGGCCGCCGAACGCGCCGCGGAGCACGGCATGGGGTTCGCCCGCGCCGCCACCCCCAACGCCGACCCGCGGTTCGCCGAGCTGGTGGTGGAGCTGGTGCGCGAGCACCTGTCGGACGCCCCGGTGCGCAAGCTGTCGGACTTCCCGGCGGCGGGCTGCACCCTCAACGGCGCCCCCTGCGCGGTGGCGTGCTGCGAACCCGTGAGGCGGCCTTCGCGGTAGCGTGGCCACCGGCCAGTCGCCTCCGCGGGACCGCCCTACTGGGACCGGTCCGCCTGCTCGCTGAACTGCCGCACCGCTTCGTTCACCGCGGCGTAGCGGGCCCGGCGGACGGCGTTGCCCAGTGGCCGCAGCGCGTCCGCACGCAGCGTCGCCGCCGAGGCGGACAGGGCGCCGCCCGGCTCGTCGATCTCCGCGACCGCCAGGATCGCCCCCACCTCCTCCGCGCGCTGCAGCACCCGCAGCGCGCGGCCCGGGGTGCCCGCCGGCCACTCCGGCCGGGGCCGGGCCCGCAGCCACGCCGACAGCTCCGCCCGCACGCCCGGCCGGTCCTTCGCCACGTCGAGCGCCTGCAGCGCGCCCGCCGAGTCGCGGATCGCGTCGGTCAGGCCGTGTTCCGCCTCCGCCAGCCCGACGTACTCCGGCGCACCACTGTCCACTTTGTACACCGACCAGCGCACGAGCCCCTCGGCGATCGGCTGCGGCACCAGGCCGAACCCCAGCGACGGGAACAGCACCGCCTCGCCGGCCCGCAGCGCGGCCTCGGTGAACGGGCCGCCTCCGCCGAGCCCGCGCACGTCGCCCGGCACGGGCAGCACCAGCCGGGCGTCGGCCGCACCCCGCGAGCGCAGCGCGGCCAGCAACTGCACCGGGGTGGCGGGGAAGTCACCGGCCGGCGGCAGGTCGAGGCCCACCGCGGACTCGGCGTCGGCCGCGACGACCTCGTGCGCCTCGCCCCACGCGAGCAGGGCGTCGAGCACGTCGTCGGAGGCGGCGGCGCCGGACAGCCACGCGGAGGTCCACACGGTCAGGGTCGCGGAAGGACAGCACACGGCGATCCAGAATACCGGCTCCGCGTGCTGGAGCTGCTCCACATCGACGATCCGGCCCGGCAGGGTTAGCGTCGTAGGGGTGAACCCCGTACCCGAACACCTTCCCCGGACAGCGGGGGAGCTGCGCGCGGCCGGTCACCGGCCGCGCGGGATCAAACAGGAAATCCACGACAACCTGCTCGCCGCGCTCCGCGAGGGCCGGAACCCGTGGCCGGGCATCGTCGGGTTCGAGCGCACCGTGCTCCCGCAGTTCGAGCGCGCCCTGCTGGCCGGGCACGACGTCGTGCTGCTCGGCGAACGCGGCCAGGGCAAGACCCGCCTGCTGCGCACGCTCGCCGGCCTGCTCGACGAGTGGACCCCGGTCATCGAGGGCAGCGAGCTGGCCGAGCACCCGCTGGACCCGATCACACCCGCCTCGATCCGCCGTGCCGCCGAGCTGGGCGACGACCTGCCCGTCACCTGGCTGCACCGCGACCAGCGCTACACCGAGAAGCTGGCCACGCCGGACACGAGCGTCGGTGACCTCATCGGCGACGTCGACCCGGTGAAGGTGGCCGAGGGCCGCAGCCTCGGCGACCCCGAGACCATCCACTTCGGACTGGTGCCGAGGGCGCACCGCGGCATCGTGGCCATCAACGAGCTGCCCGACCTCGCCGAGCGCATCCAGGTCGCCCTGCTCAACGTGATGGAGGAGCGCGACATCCAGGTCCGCGGCTACACGCTGCGCCTGCCGCTGGACGTGCTGCTCGTGGCCACCGCGAACCCCGAGGACTACACCAACCGCGGCCGCATCATCACCCCGCTCAAGGACCGCTTCGGCGCCGAGATCCGCACGCACTACCCGCTGGAGCTCTCCGCCGAGGTGGACGTGGTGCGCCAGGAGGCCAACCTCGTCGCCGAGGTCGGTGAGCCGCTGCTGGAGGTCATCGCCCGGTTCGTCTGGAACCTCCGCGAATCGACCGTGATCGACCAGCGCTCCGGCGTGTCCGCGCGGTTCGCCGTTGCGGCGGCGGAGACGGTCGCGGCGGCCGCGCTGCGCCGCTCCGCGCTCACCGGCGAGCAGCCCGCCGTGGCGCGCCCGGTGGACCTCGACGCGGTGCCCGCCGTGCTGCGCGGCAAGGTCGAGTTCGAGCCTGGCGAGGAGGGCCGCGAGACCGAGCACCTCGTGCACCTGCTGCGCCGCGCGGTCGCCGAGACGGCCCGTGAGCGCTTCGGCGGGCTGAACCTGCGCCCGCTGGTCGAGGCGGTCGCGAACGGCCACCTGGTCGCGACGGGCGAGAAGGTGCCCGGCGCGGACGTGCTGTCCGCGCTGCCCGAGCTGCCGGTGCTGCACGAGGTCGCGCAGCGGGCGGGCGTGTCGGCGGAAGACCCGCCGGGCCGCATCGCCTCGGCCGTCGAGCTGGCGCTGGAGTCGCTGTACCTGGCCCGGCAGCTGGCCAAGGACTCCGACGACGCGACGACGGTGTACGGGCCGTGACCACCCCCGAGAGCTACTCGTACGGCCCGTGGCACGACGGGCCGGACCCGCTCGCCCCGCCGATCGACCTGCGGGACGCGCTGGACGAGATCGGCCAGGACGTCATGGGCGGCTCGTCCCCGCGTTCCGCGCTGGAGGAGCTGCTCCGGCGCGGCACGCGCAACACCGCGGGCCTGGACGAGCTGACCCGGCGGGTGTGGCAGCGGCGCTCGCAGATCCAGCGCCGCAACAACCTCGACGGCACGCTCCAGGAGGTCCAGCGCCTGCTCAGCGAGGCGCTGGACGCCGAGCGGCGCGCGTTGTTCCCCGACCCGTCGGACGACGCGCGGCTGGCGGAGGCGGAGCTGGACGCGCTGCCGCCCGGCACCGCCGCCGCGGTCCGCGAGCTGACCGACTACCAGTGGCGTTCCGAGCAGGGCCGCGAGAACTACGAGAAGATCCAGGACCTGCTGGGCCGGGAGATGCTCGAATCCCGGTTCCAGGGCATGAAGGAGGCGTTGCGGAACACCAGCCAGGAGGACGTCGAGCGCGTCAACCAGATGTTATCCGACCTCAACGAACTGCTCGACGCGCACGCGCGGCACTCGCCTGACGTGGACGAGCGGTTCGAGGAGTTCATGCGGCAGCACGGCGAGTTCTTCCCGGAGAACCCGCAGAACGTGGACGAGCTGATCGACGCGCTCGCCGAACGCGCCGCCGCCGCGCAGCGGATGATGAACTCGATGAGCGAGGAGCAGCGCAACGAGCTGATGAGCCTCGCGCAGCAGGCGTTCGGCGATCCCCGCATCGCGCAGCAACTGTCGCAATTGGACGCTCAGCTGCGGGCGCTGCGGCCGGGGGAGGACTGGACGTCCTCGGCCCGGTTCCGGGGCCGCAACCCGCTCGGCATGGGCGAGGGCGCCCAGGCGATGCAGGACCTCGCGGAGCTGGACGCGCTGGCCGAGCAGCTCGCGCAGTCCTACCCGGGTGCGCGGCTGGAGGACATCGACCTGGAGGCGCTGGAACGCCAGCTGGGCCCCGACGCCGGGGTGGACGCGCGCCGGCTGTCCGAGCTGGAGCGGGAACTGCGCCGCCAGGGTCTGTTCGAGCGGGCGCCGGACGGGTCGCTTCGCTTGTCTCCCAAGGCGTTGCGGCGCCTGGGGGAGACGGCGCTGGCGGACGTCGTGAACGCGCTGCGCGGCAAGACCGGGCAGCGTGAGCAGGAGTCCGCGGGTGCGGCGGGCGAGCCGACGGGCGCGAGCAGGCCGTGGCAGTTCGGCGACATGCAGCCGTGGGACACCTCGCGGACGGTGCGCAACGCGGTGCTGCGGACGGCTTCCGTCGGTGGCGGTCGCGTCCGGCTGGATGTGTCCGATGTGGAGGTCGTGGAGACCGAGCACCGGTCACGGGCGGCGGTGGCGCTGCTCGTGGACACGTCCTGGTCGATGGTGCAGGAGGGCCGGTGGCTGCCCATGAAGCGCACCGCGCTCGCGTTGCACCAGCTGATCTCGACGCGCTTCCGCAACGACGCGCTGCAGCTGATCACCTTCGGCCGGTACGCCGCGGCGGTGGAGCTGGCGGAGCTGGTCGGCCTGGAGGGCGCGTGGGAGCAGGGCACCAACGCCCACCACGCGCTGCTGCTGGCCGGACGGCACCTGCGCAGGCACCCCGACGCGCAGCCGGTGGTGCTGATGGTCACCGACGGCGAGCCGACCGCGCACCTGGAGCCGGACGGGGAGGCCGTGTTCGACTACCCGCCCCAGCCGCAGACGCTGTACCGCACGGTGTCCGAAGTGGACCGCCTAGCGAAGCTGGGCGCGTCGCTGACGGTGTTCCGGCTCGGCGACGATCCCCGGCTGGAGGCGTTCGTCGACCTGCTCGCCCGCCGCTCCGGTGGCCGGGTGGTGGCGCCGGACCTCGACGGCCTCGGCGCCGCCGTGGTCGGTGACTACCTGCGCACCCGGAGGCGCTGATTCAGCGCGGGGTGACCGAAATACGGGCACCCCGCGCGGGCACCATCGTGATGTGCCGCGCCCGCGAGCCCTCGGCGCGGGCGCGGTCGGGCGTGAGGTGCCAGCGGGACAGCACGGCCCGCAGCACGATCGTGGCTTCCAGCAAGGAAAAACCCGCGCCCAGGCAACGGCGGACGCCGCCGCCGAACGGGAACCACGTGCCGCTCGCCGGGCCGCCGTCGAGGAACCGCTCCGGGCGGAACTCGTCCGGCGCGGGGTGGTGCGCCCCGTCGGCGTGCACGAGGGCGATCGACGGCATCACCGTGTACCCGGCGGGGATCCGGTAGCCGCCGATCTCGATGTCCTCGGTGAGCCTGCGGGCGACCTCGGAGATCACCGGGTGCAGGCGCATCGCCTCCTTGACCACCGCTTCGAGGTACTTGTCGTCGCCGGAGCCGGCGGCCTCGGTGGCGCGGCGCAGCCGGGCCGGATCGCGGGCCAGCTCGTGGAACGACCACGCCAGCGCCGTCGCGGTGGTCTCGTGCCCGGCGAGCAGGAGCGTGATCAGCTGGTCGCGCAGCTCGGCGTCGGACAGCCGGTCGTCCTCGGCGGGCACGGTCAGCAGCCGGGACAGCACGTCGCCGCGCTCCTCGAGGTCGGGCGCGGTGCGGCGCTCGGCGATCTCGGCGTACAGCAGCTCGTCGACCCGCTCCTGCCGCTCGCGGGACCGCCGGAACGGGCCGAAGTTCCGCAGTTTCTCGTTCTGGAAACCGAACAGGTCGAGCACGCCGATGTCGACCAGCTCGGTCAGCAGGCGCCGCAGCTCGTCCAGCCGCGGGCCTTCGCCGACCCCGAACACGACCCGCAGGATGATCTCCAGGGTGAGCGCCTGCATCCGTTCGTGCGAGCGGAACACCCGGCCCGCGGGCCAGCCGGCGGCCTCCCGCTCGGCCAGCTCGGTGATCATGTCCCGGTACCCGCGCAGCGCGGAGCCGTGGAAGGCGGGCATCAGCAGCTTGCGGGCGCGCAGGTGCACGTCCTCGTCGGTGAGCAGCACGGAGTGCTCGCCCATGATGGGCTTGAGGATCGCGTTGCCCTCGCCCGCGTGGAACGTCTTGGCCGAGCCGCTGAACACCGCCTTGATGTGGTCGAGGTCGGCGAGCTGGACGGCCTCGCGGTTGGCGTAGAGCCGGACGGTGAACACGTCGCCGTAGCGGCGGTGCCAGTGCGGCAGCAGCCGGTGCCGGAAGTTGCCGAACAGCACCGTCTGCACCAGTGCGGGCAGCTTCGGGCCCGGCGGGAGCGCGGTCGTGCGGGACAGGGTGGTCGTCACGGGAGGGACCTCCTCGGCTGCGGTGCCGGACGCCCTTTTTATACGCGCGTATAAACGCGGTGTCCAGGGGTAGGCTCGGGGAGTGGGTCACCGGGAACAGCTGCTCGCCGCCGCGCGGCGCCTGCTGGAGGAGAAGGGGTACGCGCACATCACGGCGCGCGACCTCGTCGCGGCGTCCGGCACGAACCTGCACTCCATCGGCTACCACTTCGGCTCGAAGGCGGGGTTGCTCAACGCCGCGATCGGGGAGGTTTTCGAGGAGTGGACGGACAAACTCGCGCAGATCGCGATGGCCGACCCCGCCGCCACGCCCGTCGAACGCGGGCGCCGCGCGTGGACGGCGATGCTCGACAGCCTGCCCACGACACGGGACCTGCTGCTGTCCTATGTGGAGGCGCTCGCGCAGGCGGAGCGCACGGTGTCGCTGCGGGAGCAGTTCGCCGAGCAGTACCGCCGGTGCCGGCGGAGGGTCGCGGCGCTCGTGGCGGAGTCCCTCGGCGACGGCACGGACCCGGCCGACCCCCGGTGCCAGGCCGTGGCGAGCTTCGTGATCGCCGTGTGCGACGGGCTTTCCGTGCAGTGGCTGCTGGACCCGGACGGCGCGCCCTCGCCGGCGGACCTGACCGACGGGCTCGCGGCGATGTGGACGGCGTCGTTCCCGAGTTGATCACTCGAACGGTCGGTTTGCCCGTGCCGGGCGGCTGAGCGCGCGAAGTTGATCTAGCGTTTCGAACGTGCTTCGGTTTCGGGAACGGGTGGCGGCACTGGTCGCGATGGCCGTGACGGCGAGCCTGGTGCCGGTGGCGACGGCGCAGGCGGCTCAGCAGGCCACGCTGGCGGGCTTCGACATCAGCGCCTCGCAGGGCGTGCCGGACTTCAACGCCGCCAAGGCGAACGGGGCCGCCTTCGCGTTCATCAAGGACACCGCGGGCGTCGGCTACGTCAACCCCAACTTCCTCGACCAGTTCCGCGGCCTCAAGGCGGCGGGCATCATCCGCGGCGCGTACCACTACGCCCGGCCGGACTCGACATCCGGCGCGGAGCAGGCGCGGTACCTGCACGACCACGACGGCAAGTGGTTCACCGACGGCATGACGCTGCCGCCGACGCTGGACATGGAGGACACGCAGGGGGCCGCGCACTGCTACAACCTCACGCCGCAGGCGATGGTGGCGTGGATCGCCGACTTCAGCGCGACGCTGCGGCAGCTCACCGGCCACACGCCGATCATCTACACCACGACCAGCTGGTGGAAGGCGTGCACGGGCAACAGTTCCGCGTTCGCGGCTGACCACGTGCTGTGGCTCGCGCGGTACAACACGGAGATCGGGGAGCAGCCCGCCGGCTGGACGGCGAAGTTCTGGCAGTCCGGCGTGACCGGGCCGCTGCCCGGCAACCAGGACACGTTCTTCGGCACCCTCGACCAGCTGCGCGCCCTGACCACGCGCTGAAGCCCGCGTCCCACCGTCCGGGACGTCGCGGCGAAACGCCGCTTAGGGTGGGGGTATGCAGACTTGGTCATCGGTTCCCGTTCCGCGCGTCCCGGGCACGCCGCGTCCCCTGCGGCTGTTCGACACCTCCACCGGGCAGGTACGCCCGACGGCGCCGGGACAGACGGCGCGGATGTACGTCTGCGGCATCACCCCCTACGACGCGACGCACCTCGGGCACGCGGCCACGTACCTGGCGTTCGACCTGGTCAACCGGCTGTGGCGGGACAACGGGCACGACGTGTTCTACGTGCAGAACGTCACCGACATCGACGAGCCGCTGCTGGAGCGCGCGGAACGCGACCAGGACGACTGGATCGTGCTGGGGCTGCGGGAGACCGCGTTGTTCCGCGAGGACATGGAGGCGCTGCGCGTGGTGCCGCCGCGGGAGTTCGTCGGGGCGGTGGAGGCGATCCCGGAGATCGTCGAGGTGATCGCGAAGCTGCTGGCCGACGGTGCGGCCTACCGCGCGGACGACGCCGAGTACCCGGACGTCTACTTCGACCACCAGGCGACGGGGCGGTTCGGCTACGAGTCGAACTACGACGAGCCGACGATGGCGAAGTTCTTCGCCGAGCGGGGCGGCGACCCGGACCGCCCGGGCAAGCGGCACCCGCTGGACGCGCTGCTGTGGCGCTGCGCGCGGCCCGGTGAGCCGTCGTGGGAGTCGGAGCTGGGCGCGGGACGGCCCGGCTGGCACATCGAGTGCAGCGCCATCGCGACGAACCGGCTCGGCATGGGCTTCGACGTGCAGGGCGGCGGCTCGGACCTGATCTTCCCGCACCACGAGTACAGCGCCGCGCACGCGGAGGCCGTCGCGGGCACACACCCGTTCGCGCGCCATTACGTGCACGCCGGGATGATCGGTCTCGACGGCGAGAAGATGTCGAAGTCGCGCGGCAACCTGGTGTTCGTGTCGCGCCTGCGGGCCGACGGCGTGGACCCGGCGGCGATCCGGCTGGCGCTGTTCGCCGGGCACTACCGCGAGGACCGCGCGTGGACGCCGGACCTGCTGGCCGAGGCGGAGGCCCGTCTCGCCCGCTGGCGCGAGGCGGTTTCGCTGCCCGCGGGCCCGGCGGCGTCGGACACCGTGGCCAGGCTGCGCGACCACCTCGCCGACGACCTGGACACGCCCCGGGCGCTCGCGGCGGTGGACGCGTGGGCGGACGAGGCGCTGCGCCGCGCGGGCACGGACGCCGAGGCGCCGGCCCTGGTCCGCACAGCGGTGGACGCCCTGCTCGGGGTGGTTTTGTAGGTCGTCGCGCGGCGGCGGGTTGCCGCTTGGCGGGGTTTGTGGCGGGGCCCAGAACGTGGCTGCCGCGGCCGCCCGCGCTGCACGGCGCACCGAAGGGCGGGGCGGCGACCCTGCAACGCAGCCGCCGCCCGTGTCCGTCCGCGGGTGGCTGAAGGATGCCGTCGCGCGCCGCCGCCCAACCGGCCCCGGCGCGCCGCCACAGGCCGCCCACACCCGAACCCAGCCACCGCTCCTGGCGCGCGTCCGTCCGCGGGCGCAGGGGGACGGCCGCCGCCCCCGTCAGCGGAGACCGCGACCCCGGCACACGCTGCCCGGGGCGAGCCCTCCGCGGCTGCCCCGAGGTGGCCGTCCCGCCCCGGTCGGCGAAACCGCCGCCGGTCGGCGAAACGCCGCCGGTCGGCGAAACCGCCGCCGGTCGGCGACCCCGCCACCCCGCCGCCACTACACCGCCCGCCCGTCCGCGAGTCGGAGGCACGCACCCTGCCATTCGCGCCGCAGCCAGCGGTCGTGTGAGGCCAGGACCACCGCGCCCGGCGCGGTGCCCAGCGCATCGAACAGCTCCTCGGCGAGTGTGAGCGACAGGTGGTTCGTCGGCTCGTCGAGGAGCAGGACGTCCGGCGGGCACGCGATCAGCACCGCCAGCGCCAGGCGCCGCCGCTGACCCACCGACAGCGCCCCCGCCGGACGGTCCAGATCCTTCGGCTGCAGCAGGCCCAGCTCGGACAGCGGCGGCGCCTCCGCTCCCGCCGCCTCCTCGTAGATCCGCCGCGCGGTCCGCGTGGGATCGGGGAGCCGCACGTCCTGTTCCAGCAGGCCCACCCGCGCCCCGCGCCGACGGTGCACCACGCCCTCGCTCGGCGCGAGCCTGCCCGCGAGCACCGTGAGCAGGGTGGACTTGCCCGCGCCGTTGCCCCCGAGCACCAGCAGCCGCGCGGAAGCGGTCACCTCCAGGCGTTCCAGCGTGAGGCGTCCCGGCACCCGCACGTCCCGCAGCGACAGCACGGGCTCGTCCCCGGCCGCCCGCCCGGTGAGCGTCCCCGCGAAACGCAGGGGAGCGGGTGGCTTGCGCACCTGGTCCCGCGTCAGGTCGTCGAGGCGCTGCTGCGCGTTCCGGACGCGCCGCGAGATCTGCTTCTGCACGCGGCCGCCCTTGAAGTCGTAGAGCATCTTCGCGTTGTCCCGCGGCGCCCGGTCGTGTGCCACGCTCCGCGCGGTGACGGCGACCGACTCCCGCAGGCGCCTGAGCTCCTCCTGCTCCTCGGCGTAGCGCTGCTCCCACCGCGCCCGCTCCGCACGTTTCTGCACCAGGTAGTCCGAGTACGCACCGCCGTAGCGCGCGGGCCCGCCGAGCGCCGGGTCGAGGTCGAGGATGCTCGTGCACACCGCGTCGAGGAACACGCGATCGTGTGAGGACAGCACCACGGCACCGCTCAACCCCGACAGGTGCCGCTCCAGGAACTCCATCCCCGCGTCGTCGAGGTGGTTGGTCGGCTCGTCGAGCAGGAGCGTTTCCGGCTGCCGGACCAGCAACGCCGCGAGCGCGAGCCGGGACCGCTGACCGCCGGACAGCGTGTCGAGGCGCCGCGTCCGCGCCACGCCGTCCAGGCCCAGCCCCGAGCACACCAGGTCCGCGCGCCGGTCGGCGTCCCACAGATCGTGGGCCTGCGCCCAGTCCAGCAGCTGTCCGTACTCGGCGAGCGCGGCCTCGTCCTCGGCCATCCGGCCGGCGAGGACGTCGAGCCGCGCGGCGGCGGCCCGGATCTCCGCGAGCGCGTCGTCCAGCACGTCGGCCACGGTCGCGCTGCCGGGAAAAGGCAGCTCCTGCACCAGGAAACCCACGTCGGGCCCGCGCTCGACGTGTCCCGCCAACGGCTCTTCGAGCCCGGCGAGCAGGCGCAGGAGGGTGGACTTGCCCGCGCCGTTCTCGCCGACGACCCCGAGCCGCTGCCCGGGGGAGACGGTGAGCGCAAGCCCGTCGAAGACGACGCGGTCGCGGTAGGAGAAGACGAGATCGACTGCACGCATGAAGACATCACCGGCCCGGAAAGCAGGAGCGGACCCCGCCGGGCGAAGCCTCGGACGCGGGGAGGGCGGCAGGTCAGTTCTTCATGACGTGTCCACGGTACGACCCCGCGCAACCGCTTTTCCGCCCGCTTGACGGCGGAAACTCTGAAGGGATACTTTCGAAAGAGTTCTTTCAGGATGGGGAAGTCGATGACCGAACTGCCGCCGCGGAGGCGCATCCGGGACGCCGAGCTGATGCGCGCGCTCGCGCACCCGTTGCGCTCGGCGCTGCTGAACTACCTGCTCTCGGTCGGCCCTCGCACGGCGACCGAATGCGCGGCGGCGGTGGACTCGACGGCCTCGAACTGCAGCTGGCACCTGCGTCAGCTCGCGCAGTGGGGGCTGGTGGAGCGGGTCGAGGCCACCGACGGCAGGGAACGGCCGTGGCGCGCCATCCCCGTCGGGCTGGACGTCCGGGAAGCGCCCACCCCGGAGCGCAAGGCGGTCGAGGCCACGTGGCTGCGGCAGGACGACGAGCTGACCCAGCGCTTCATGGACACGATGGACGACCTCGACCCGGAGTGGCAGCAGGCGGCCGCCCTGAACAGCTACGCGTTGCGGCTCACCGCCGAGGAACTGGACGCCCTGAACACGAAGATCGACGCGCTGGTCCGGCCTTACGTGGCGCCGATCCGCACGGAAGCGCCCGAGGACGCGAAGGTCGTGCACGCGAGCTGGCGGGCCTTCTTGCGCATCGAGGCGGACGGGAGACCGAGCGCATGAGCGGGCCGCTCAGGAACCCCGCGTTCGCACGGCTGTGGGTGGCCGGGTTGTTCGCCGAGACGGCGGAGTGGATGCTGCAGGTCGCGCTGCCCGTGTTCGTCTACCAGGCGACCGGGTCCGCGGCCTCGACGGCGCTGACGATGGTCGCCGGGGTGGTGCCGATGGTGCTGCTCAGCCCGCTGTCCGGGTTCGCCGCCGACCGCTTCGACCGGCGGGTCCTGCTGGTCGCGGTGTGCTTCGCGCAGGCAGTGGTGTCGCTGCCGCTGTTGTCCGGCGACGGTGCGCTGGTCTACGTCGTGATGGCCGCGCAGTCCGCGCTCGCTTCGCTGTTCGAGCCGACCCGCAACGCGCTCGTGCCCGCGCTCGTCGGCCCGGAGCACGTGACCGCTGCGAACGGGCTGATGGGCATGAACAGCAGCGTCGCCCGGCTCGGTGGCAGTGCGGCGGGCGGGGCGGTGCTCGGCTTCGCTGGGCTGGGCTGGGTCGTCGCCGGGTACCTGGTCCTGCTGCTGCTCGCGGGAGTCCTGCTGCTGCCGCGGTTCGCGGTCCTGGCCCGGCCCGCCGTCGAGGCCCGTCCCGCCCGCTTCGCGGCGCTGCGCAGCCCAGCGCTGCGCGTGACCGCGGTGACCACACTGCTGATGTCCGTGGCGCAGGGCATGTTCCTCGTGTTGTTCGTCGTCTTCGTGACCGGCCCGCTCGGCGGCGGTGAGGCCGAAGTGGGGCTGCTGCGCGGGGTGCAGGCGGTCGGCGGTTTCGCGGCGGGCGTCGCGATCGCGACCGTCGCGCGCCGGACCGGGCCCGGCCACCTGCTCGGCTGGGGCTGCGTGGTGCTGGGCGTGATCTCGCTGGCGATCTGGAACGGGCCCGCGGTGACCACCGTGCTGGCCGTCTACGCCGGGTTGTTCGCCGTCGTGGGCGCGCCCGGGGTGGCCATCGGTTCGGGGCAGATGTCGGTGCTGCAACGGGAAGTGGGCGCGGACCGGCTCGGCCGCGTGTCGAGCACCTTCTTCGCGTTGATGGCCGCGTGCCAGGTGCTGGGCATCCTCGTCGCCGGGGCGCTCGCGGACCACGTCGGGCTGACGCACCTGCTCGACGCCCAGGCGGCCCTGTACGTGGCCGCCGGGATCATCGCGTTGCTCGGGCTGCGGCGACGGGTGGCTACGGTTGAGGAGTGCCGAGCCTCTACGCCACCAGCGACCTCCACGTGACCCACCGCGGCAACGAGCCGATCCTCGACCGGGTCCGCGGCGAATCCCCCGACGACTGGCTGCTCGTGGCGGGCGACGTCGCCGAGAAGACCGGCGCGATCGTGGACACGCTCGCCACGCTGCGGGAACGGTTCGCGAAGGTCGTGTGGGCGCCCGGCAACCACGACCTGTGGACCACGCCCCAGGACGAGGTGCAGCTGCGGGGCGAGGCGCGCTACCACTACCTCGTCGACCGCTGCCGCGAACTCGGCGTGCTGACCCCCGAGGACGAGTACCCGGTGTGGGAGCACGGGCCGCGGCCGCTGACGGTCGTGCCGCTGTTCCTGCTCTACGACTACAGCTGGCGCACCCCGCAGGCCGAGGACGTCTCGCTCGCCGAGGCGCTCGACCAGGCCCGTGAGGCCGGCGTCGTGTGCACCGACGAGTACTTCCTGCACCCCGACCCGTACCCGAGCAGGCAGGAGTGGTGCGAGCGGCGCGTCAAGCAGACCGAGGAGCGGCTCGCCGCGATCCCCGAGGACCACGGCACGGTGCTGGTGTCGCACTGGCCGTTGCACCGGCACCCGACGGCCCCGCTGTACTGGCCCGAGTTCGCCCTGTGGTGCGGCACGACCCGTACCGAGGACTGGCACGTGCGCTACCGCGCGGAGGTCGCGGTGTTCGGGCACTTGCACATCCCGCGCACGACGTCCGCGGACGGCATCCGCTTCGAGGAGGTCTCCCTCGGCTACCCGCGCGAGTGGCGCAAGCGGGCCCGCGGCCCCGTGCCGCTGCGGAAGATCCTGTGAGCCAGCAGGGGAGCGGTGGCCGCCAGTAACACGCCGGGCAGCAGGAACCCCCAGACCGCGCTGTGCCGGTAGAGGTCGGTGAACGCCGCCGGGGAAGCCGACATCCCGAGGAACCGCAGGGCGGTGACCACCGAGATCGCCCCGCCGCGGCCGTTCGCCTCGCCGCCGAGCACGAGCGCGTTCACGCCTACCAGCACCAGCTGCCCGCACAACCCACCGACGGCCCACGCGAGCACCACCAACGGCAACGCGGCCACGAGCCCGATCGAGGCCACGGCCACGGCGCCGAGCAGCAGCCCGGCGCACACCGCCAGGCGCGGCCCGAACCGATCCGCCACCGACCCGACCAGGCGTGCGGTGACGATCCCGGCGAGCCCGAACGCGGTGAGCACCAGCCCGCGTGCCCCGGGCCCGAGCGCGAACGCGTCGTCCACCCGGAACGCGACGAGGAACGGCAGCCCCGCCAGGCACGCCCACGCCAAGAAGATCACCACGCCCGACCAGACCACCACCGGGCGCCACGCGTCACGCAGCCGCGGCGCCTGCTCGGCGGCCCGCTCGTCGGGCGGGAGCGGGCTCGCCGTCAGGACGGCGGCCACGGTCGCGATCCCGACGAACGCCCAGCGCCACGAGCTTTCCGCGGCCAGCCCGCCGATCAGCGGCGCCGACGTCTGCCCGATCGACTGCACCGCGCCGTAGAGGCCGAGCGTCCGGCCGAGGCGCTCCTTCGGCGTGACCGACGCGAGCTTGGTGAGCAGCAGCGGGGTGGTGAACGCGTTCGCCACCCCCTGCAGCCCCCGCGAGACCTGGAACAGCCAGAACCACGGCGCGAGCGCGGCCAGCAGGGCGACGACGACGTACCCCGCGTACGCGACGCGGATCGTGCGCATCGGCCCCCAGCGCTCGCCGAGCGTGCCGGACACCAGCATCACCAGGGCGAACGGCAGCAGGTACGCGGTCAGCGACGTCGCGGCGCTGCTCTGGGACACGCCGAACGTCCGGGCGAGTTCGGGCAGCATCGACGACACGACCCCGGCCCCGAAGGGACCGAGCAGCCCG
Organism: Amycolatopsis dongchuanensis; assembly: GCF_039542405.1. NCBI lineage: Bacteria > Bacillati > Actinomycetota > Actinomycetes > Pseudonocardiales > Pseudonocardiaceae > Amycolatopsis > Amycolatopsis dongchuanensis. The sequence continues at coordinate 75,733 of NZ_BAABIB010000022.1, read as the reverse complement.
CCGACGTAGAGGGCGGCCCGCCTCACCGGTTGCTGGCGGTGCCCGGGCCCTCCTGGCCGGGGCGGCGCCGCCGCAGGTAGCGCTCGAACTCCGCCGCGATCTTCTCGCCGCTGGACTCGTCGAGCGACAGCTCCACCTCGGCGTCGCCGCGTTCCTCCAGCGTGCGGACGTACTCGGAGATCTCCTCGTCCTCCTCGGCCATCTCCGACACCGTGCGCTCCCACTCCTCGGCCTGCTCGGGCAGCGCGCCGAGGGGGACCTCCACGTCCAGCACGTCCTCCAGCTTGTGCAGCAGGGCGAGGCTGGCCTTCGGTGACGGCGGGTGCGACACGTAGTGCGGGACCGCGGCCCAGATCGAGATCGCCGGGATGCCGGCCTGGACGCAGAAGTCCTGCAGGATGCCGGTGATCCCGGTCGGGCCCTGGTAACGGCTGCGCTCCAGGCCGAAGCGCTCGGCGGCCTCCGCGTCGTAGGCGGTGCCGCTGACCGGGACCGGGCGCGTGTGCGCGGTGTCGGCGAGCAGGGCGCCGAGCGTCACCACGGTGGCGACGTCGAGCTGCATGATGTGCTCCAGCAGCTCCTCGCAGAACTTGCGCCAGCGCATGTTCGGCTCCGGCCCCTGCACGAGGATGACGTCGCGGTCGTAGCCGGGCGGGCGGCAGACGGACAGCCGGGTGGTGGGCCATTCGACGCGGCGGGTCACCCCGTCCACCATGCGGACGGTCGGGCGGCTCACCTGGAAGTCGTAGTAGTCGTCGGGGTTCACCTCGGCGAGCGGCTTGGCGTCCCAGCTCAGCTGCAGGTGCTCGATCGCCGTGCTAGCTGCGTCTCCAGCATCATTCCAGCCTTCAAAGGCCAAGATCATGACAGGTCGCGTAGCTTCGGCGGGGTCGCCGGGCGGCGGACCGGGCTGCGGGAAGGCGTCGGCTGGGTCACTCACTCGACCAGCCTACGACCCACGCGCGGACCCGGAGACCGTAGCCTGGACGACATGCCGGACCGACTGTCGTCGCCACTGCTCGATGCCCTGTCCGCCCGTGTCGTCGTGGCCGACGGCGCGATGGGTACCGCTCTGCAGGCCCATGACCTCTCCCTCGACGATTTCGCGGGTCTGGAGGGGTGCAACGAGATCCTGAACGTGACCCGGCCGGACGTGGTGCGGGGCATCCACCGGGGGTACCTGGAGGCCGGTGCCGAAGCGGTCGAAACGAACACTTTCGGGGCGAACTGGGCGAACCTGGCGGAGTACGGGATCGCCGACCGGATTTTCGAGCTGGCCGAGGCGGGTGCCCGGCTGGCGCGGGAGACGGCGGACGAGTTCGGGCAGCGGTTCGTGCTGGGCTCCGTCGGTCCGGGCACGAAGCTGCCGACGCTGGGGCACGCGCCGTACGCGCAGTTGCGGGACGCCTATCTCGAGGAGGTCCGCGGCCTGCTCGAGGGTGGCGTCGACGCGGTGATCATCGAGACCACGCAGGACATCCTGCAGACGAAGGCGTCGATCGTGGCCGCCCGGCGGGCGATGGAGGCGGTCGGCAGGCGGGTGCCGGTGATCGCGTCGATCACGGTGGAGACCACCGGCACGATGCTGCTGGGCACCGAGGTGGGGGCGGCGCTGGCGGCGCTGGAGCCGCTCGGTGTGGACGTGATCGGGCTGAACTGCGCGACGGGTCCGGCGGAGATGAGCGAGCACCTGCGGACGTTGTCGAAGTCGGCGCGGGTGCCGTTGTCGGTGATGCCGAACGCGGGTTTGCCGGAGCTGGGCCCGAACGGCGCGGTGTACCCGCTGTCGCCGGAAGGGCTGGCGGAGGCGTTGTCGGGGTTCGTGACCGAGTTCGGGGTGGGCCTGGTCGGCGGCTGTTGCGGCACGACCGGGGAGCACATCCGGCAGCTGGCCGAGGCGGTGGCCGAGCTGGAGCGGGCGCGGCGCCGTCCGCGGCCGGAGCCCGGCGTGTCGTCGCTGTACCAGGCGGTGCCGTTCGCGCAGGACGCATCGGTGCTGGTGATCGGGGAGCGGACGAACGCCAACGGGTCGAAGAAGTTCCGCGAGGCCATGCTCGAAGGCCGCTACGAGGACTGCGTGGAGATCGCCCGCGAGCAGACCCGCGACGGCGCCCACATGCTCGACCTGTGTGTGGACTACGTGGGCCGCGACGGCGCGGTGGACATGGCGGAGCTGGCGGGCCGCTTGGCGACCGCGTCCACGCTGCCGATCATGCTGGACTCCACCGAACCCGCCGTCATCCAGGCCGGGCTGGAGCGCCTGGGTGGCCGGTGTGCGATCAACTCGGTGAACTACGAGGACGGCGCGGGGCCGGGTTCGCGGTTCGAGCGCATGATGCGGCTGGTGGTCGAGCACGGCGCCGCGGTGGTGGCGTTGTGCATCGACGAGGAGGGCCAGGCCCGCACCGCCGAGCGGAAGGTCGCGGTCGCGAGCCGTCTGATCGAGGACCTGACCGGGAACTGGGGGATGCGGCGTGAGGACATCATCGTCGACTGCCTGACCTTCCCCATCTCGACCGGGCAGGAGGAGGTGCGGCGGGACGCGCTGGAGACGATCGAGGCGATCCGGGAGTTGAAGCGGCGTTATCCGGAGGTGCAGACGACGCTGGGGGTGTCGAATGTGTCGTTCGGGCTCAACGCCGCCGCCCGCCAGGTGCTGAACTCGGTGTTTTTGCATGAGTGTGTGCAGGCGGGGTTGACGACGGCGATCGTGCACGCGTCGAAGATTCTGCCGATGGCGCGGATCCCCGTGGAGCAGCGGGAGGTGGCGCTGGATTTGGTGTATGACCGGCGCCGCGAGGGCTATGACCCGCTGCAGCGGTTGATGGAGTTGTTCGAGGGGGTGTCGGCGGCTTCGTCGCGGGAGTCGCGGGCGCAGGAGCTGGCCGCGCTGCCGCTGTTCGAACGGCTGGAGCGGCGGATCGTGGACGGCGAACGCACCGGCCTGGAACAGGACCTCGATGAGGCGATGGGCAGCAAGCCGCCGTTGGAGATCATCAACGACGTGTTGTTGTCGGGGATGAAGACGGTGGGGGAGTTGTTCGGGTCGGGGCAGATGCAGCTGCCGTTCGTGTTGCAGTCGGCCGAGGTGATGAAGGCCGCGGTGGCGTATCTGGAGCCGCATATGGAGAAGGACGACTCCGGGGGCAAGGGGCGGATCGTGCTGGCTACCGTCAAGGGGGATGTGCACGATATCGGGAAGAACCTGGTGGACATCATCCTGTCCAACAACGGCTACGACGTGGTCAACCTCGGCATCAAGCAGCCCATCACCACCATCCTCGACGCCGCCGAGGAGCAACGCGCCGACGCGATCGGCATGTCCGGGCTGCTGGTGAAGTCCACGGTGATCATGAAGGAGAACCTCGAGGAGATGAACTCCCGCGGGGTCGCCGACAAATGGCCCGTCCTGCTCGGCGGTGCCGCCCTGACCCGCACCTACGTGGAGAACGACCTCACCGAGCTCTACCACGGCCAGGTCCACTACGCCCGGGACGCCTTCGAAGGGCTGCGGCTGATGGACCGCATCATGGCCGTGCGCCGCGGCGAGGCCCCCGCCGTGGACCCCGAAGCCGAAGCCAAGCGCGCCGAGCGCAAAGCCCGCCGGGAACGATCGCTGCGGATCGCCGAGGCCCGCAAAGCCGCCGCCGAACCCGTGGAGGTGCCTTCGCGGTCGGACGTGGCCACCGATGTGCCGCTGCCCACCCCGCCGTTCTGGGACACCCGCGTCGTGAAGGGCATCCCGGTCGCGGACTACACCGGCTACCTGGACGAACGCGCCACGTTCCTCGGGCAGTGGGGGCTGCGCGGCGCCAAGGGCGGCCAGGGCCCCACCTACGAGGAGCTCGTCGAGACCGAGGGGCGGCCGCGGTTGCGGTACTGGCTGGAGCGGCTGGCCACCGACGGGATCCTCGCCCACGCCGCCGTCGTCTACGGCTACTTCCCCGCCGTCGCCGACGGCAACGACCTCGTGGTGCTCACCGAGCCCCGCCCGGACGCCCCGGAGCGGTGCCGGTTCACCTTCCCCCGCCAGCAACGAGACCGCTTCCTCTGCCTGGCCGACTTCTACCGGCCCCGCGAGCAGGCGCTGGCCGCCGGGGAAGTGGACGTGCTGCCGCTGTCGCTGGTCACCATGGGCCAGCCGATCGCCGACTACGCCAACGAGCTGTTCACCGCCAACGCCTACCGCGACTACCTCGAGGTCCACGGCCTGTCCGTCCAGCTCACCGAAGCGCTCGCCGAGTACTGGCACCGCCGCATCCGCCAGGAGCTCCACTTCGCCTCCGGCACCACCGTCGCCGACGAGGACCCCACCGCGATCGAGGAATACTTCAAACTCGGCTACCGCGGCGCCCGCTTCTCCCTCGGCTACGGCGCCTGCCCCGACCTCGAAGACCGCACCAAGATCATCGACCTGCTCGAACCCGAGCGCATCGGCGTCAAGCTGTCCGAGGAGTTCCAGCTCCACCCCGAACAATCCACCGACGCCATCGTCTGCCACCACCCCGAGGCCAAGTACTTCAACACCTAAGGAGACACATGTCTGAACCGTCCGGTGTGGACGGTCTGGCCGGCGTCCTGTGGGACATGGACGGCACGCTGGTCGACTCGGAGAAGCTCTGGGACGTCGCGCTGTACGAGGCGGCGGAATGGCTCGGCGGCACGCTCAGCGAGGAGCAGCGCCTCACCCTCGTCGGCTCCAACATGGACGCCACGTCCGCCTACCTGCTCCAGGTCACCGGGCACGAGCCCACCCCGGAGCGGATCGCCGAGGCCGGCGTCTGGATCCGCGACCGCACCGCCCGGCTGTTCGACGACCAGCTGCCGTGGCGCCCCGGCGCGCGGGAAGCGCTTACCGCCGTCCGCGCCGAGGGCCTGCCGTCGGCGCTGGTGACCTCCACCGAGCGCTCACTGACCGAGCTGGCGCTCAACACGATCGGCCGCGAGTTCTTCGACGTCACGGTCTGCGGCGACGAGGTGGGCGGGCTCAACAAGCCCCACCCCGAGCCGTACCTGCGTGCCGCACGGCTGCTCGGTGTCGACCCGGCGCGGTGCGTCGCGGTGGAGGACTCGCCGCCCGGGGCCGAGTCGGCGTCCGCGGCGGGCTGCGTCGTGCTCGTGGTGCCCCACGACGTGCGGGTCGAGCCCGGCGAGCGCCGCGTGTTCCGCGATTCGCTCGTCGGCCTCGACGCCGCGGGGCTGCGCGCGATTCACCGTGCGGTGTGATCCCTGTCCGGAGGGAGCGGGGCGGCTCGGCCGGGCCGGGGTCCGGATGGAAGGATCTACAGACCGTGAAGACCTTCGATGAGCTGTTCGCGGAGCTGACCGAGCGGGCGCGGACCCGGCCCGAGGACTCGGGCACCGTCGCCGCGCTGGACGCGGGAGTGCACGCGCAGGGCAAGAAGGTGCTCGAAGAGGCCGGTGAGGTCTGGATCGCGGCGGAGCACGAATCGGACGAGCGCCTGGCGGAGGAGATCTCCCAGCTGCTGTACCGGGTGCAGGTGCTGATGCTCGGCCGCGGGCTGAGCACCGAGGACGTCTACCGCTACTTGTGAGGAAGGGGCAGGGCATGCTGCGGGTTGCGGTGCCGAACAAGGGCGCGCTGGCGGAGCCGGCGTCGGAGATGCTCGGCGAGGCGGGCTACCGCCGCCGACATGACCGCGACCTGACCGTGCTCGACTCCGCCAATGAGGTCGAGTTCTTCTTCCTGCGCCCCAAGGACATCCCGATCTACGTGGGCAGCGGGGAGCTCGACCTCGGCATCACCGGGCGCGACCTGGCGATCGACTCCGGGGCGCAGGTCGAGGAGATCCTGGCACTGGGCTTCGGCGCCTCGACGTTCCGCTACGCCGCCCCCGCCGGGCAGGACTGGAAGCCCGCGGACCTGGCGGGCAAGCGCGTCGCCACGTCGTTCCCCAACCTGGTGCGCGGCGACCTGGCCGGGCACGGGGTCGAGGCGGAGGTCATCCGGCTCGACGGGGCCGTGGAGATCTCCGTGCAGCTCGGGGTCGCGGACGCGATCGCCGACGTCGTGGAGACCGGCCGCTCGCTGCGGCAGCACAACCTGGTGGCCTTCGGCGACCCGATCTGCGTCTCCGAGGCGGTGCTCGTGCAGCGTGGCGGTGCCGAGAAGACCAAGCCGAAGGCCCAGCTCGCGGCGCGGCTGCAGGGTGTCGTCTTCGCGCAGCAGTACATGATGCTCGACTACGACTGCCCCCGCACGCTGCTGGAGCGCGCGGTCGCGATCACGCCGGGGCTGGAGTCGCCGACCGTGGCGCCGCTGGCCGACGAGGACTGGGTGGCCGTGCGCGCGATGGTGCCGCGCAAGGAGGTCAACCAGATCATGGACGAGCTGGCGGAGATCGGCGCGAAGGCCGTGCTCGCCTCGGACATCCGCTCCTGCCGCCTCTGATCTGGTGAAACACACGAGAAGGCTGCCGCCCGGCTCCGGGCGGCAGCCTTCTGCGTCCGGACCTCAGCCGTGCGCCTCGATCGACAGCTTCTCCCACTCCCGCCACTCGGCGAGGCGAGACTCGTAGTCGGCGGTGGCGATGGCCAGCGGACCGTCGCCGAAGAACACGCGCAGCGGCGGGTTCTCCGCGTCCACCAGCGCCAGCACGGCCTTGCCCGTCGCCTTCGGGTCGCCGGGGTTCCAGACGCGGCTGCGGCGCTGCTCGGCGGCACGCTCACGCACCGGTTCGTAGTCCGGCAGCGGCGTGGCCCTCTTCGCGGACGGGCCGCCCCAGTCGGTGGAGAAGCCACCCGGCTCGATGAGCGTCACCTTGATGCCGAAGTGGTCCACCTCGCGGGCGAGCGCCTGGCTGAACCCCTCCAGCGCCCACTTCGAGGCGTTGTAGATGCCGATGTTGGCGAACGCCGAGATCCCGCCGATCGACGAGACCTGCAGGAGGTGCCCGGAACCCTGCGCCCGCAGGATCGGCAGCGCCGCCTGCGTGACCCACAGCGCGCCGAACACGTTGGTCTCGAACTGCGCGCGGGCCTCCTCCTCGGACAGCTCCTCGATCATGCCGAACTGGCCGTAGCCCGCGTTGTTGACCACGACGTCCAGCCGTCCGAAGTGGTCGGCCGCCTGCCGCACCGCGGCGAAGTCCGCTTCGCGGTCGTTCACGTCCAGCTGCAGCGGCAGCAGCGCGCCGCCGAACCGCTCACGCAGGTCGTCGAGCGCCGAGACGGTGCGTGCCGTCGCCGCGACCCGGTCGCCGCGCTCCAGCGCCGCGATCGTCCACTCGCGACCGAAGCCCTTCGAGGCCCCGGTGATGAACCACGTCTTCATGAATTTCCTTTGACAGTAGGGATTTCGTTGTGTCTGGACTCTCCGGCGAGCCGGCCGAGCAAGGTGAGCCCGTCCGCGCTCGGGCTGCCCGGTTCGGCGCTGTAGACGAACAGCTGCTGCCCGGGCGCGCCGGTCACCGCCAGCGCCTGGGACCGCAGCACCAGCTCGCCGACGCGGGGGTGCCGGAACCGCTTGTGCTCGGCCTTGCGCGGCCGCACTTCGTGCCGTGCCCACAGGTCCGCGAAGGCCGGGCTGCGGACGGTCAGCTCACCCACCACTTCGGGCACCCGCGGGTCGTCCGGGAACGCCCCGGAGCCGGCTCGCAGGCTCGCGACCGTGGCCCGCGCCGTCGTTTCCCAGTCCACGTAGAACTCCACGGCCACGGGGTCGAGGAACACCATGCGGGCCAGGTTGTCGTGCCGCGAGAAACCGGAGTAGAGGGCGGTGGACAGCGAGTTGGCGGCCAGGACGTCCAGCGCGGGCCCGAGCACGGTCGCGGGTGCATGGATGAAGTGCTCCATCAGCGAACGCAGCTCCGGGTCCACTGTGGCCGAAGCCGCCCTCGCCACCGTGTGCGGCGCGGGCATCGCGAGCCGGAACAGGTGCGCCGCGGCGTCCTCGTCGAGCCGCAGCGCGCGGGCCACGGCGTCGAGCACCTGGTCGGACGGGTGCCGTTCCCGGCCCTGTTCGAGCCGGATGTAGTAGTCGGTGCTCACTCCCGCGAGGAGCGCGACCTCCTCGCGGCGCAGCCCCGGCACCCGGCGCTCGCCGTCCTCGGGCAGCCCCGCCTGTGCCGGGGTGACCAGGTCGCGGCGGGCGCGGAGGAACTCACCGAGCTCGTTGTCCATGCCTTCGAACGTAACCGCCGGACCGGCGCCCCGCCTGGGTGCGGCTCACCCACCCGGCGAGCGGCTCAGCCGCGGGGTTTCTTCGGCAGCAGGTCGTAGAGCTTCTTGCGGGCGCCGTTGTCGTTCTCGTTGCGGGTCTGCGCGACCGACGTGATGAAGTCCTCGAAGACGAACTCGTCCGCGATCGGCACCGGCGCCGGCGCGGGCTGCCGCGCCAGGTGCTGGTCGAGCACCTCGGCGATCTGCCGGAACGCGACCGCCTGCGTGGTCTCCGGCGCGAACGTGGTGACCGGCACGCCGTGCGCGGCGGCCTCGTTCATCACCACGCCCAGCGGCACGTGCGCCAGCAGCGGGTAGCCGAAGTTCTCCAGCTCGGCCAGCGCCGCCGCCGCGTACGTCGACATCGGGCGCCGGTACAGGCCCGGCACCACCCCGAAGTACGGGATCGGGTCACGCTGGACCGACTGCTGCACGTAGTGGAGCTGGTCGTTGAGCAGCCGCAGCGCGCGGATGCTCGTGCGGTCGGGCTGGACGGGCACCAGGATGCCGTGGGTGGCGGCCAGCGCGTTGTTGGTGAGCACGTCGAGCGCCGGCGGGCAGTCGATGAGCACGTGGTCGTAGTTGGCGAACTGGATGACCCGCGCCAGCTGCCACCCCGGCACCCGGAAGTTGTCGAGCCTGCGGATCAGGTCGAACATGCCCGGCGACGTCGGGATGACGTCGAAGGCGCCACCCGGCCCGAGGTTGCTGCGCGGGTGGGGCACGATCAGCTCCTCGACCGGGCCCTTCCACACCTTCGTCAGCGCCTTGGCCAGGCTCGGCGCCTCGGGCGGGGCTTCGGGCAGCCCCAGCATCTCCGTCGTGGCGTGACCCTGCGGGTCGAGGTCGATGAGCAGCACCCGGCGCCCGCGTTCGGCGAGCGCCGCCGCGGCACCCACGCTCAGCGCGGTCTTGCCGACGCCGCCCTTCTGGTTGACCACCGAGGTGATCTGCACTCGCGCGCTCCTAGGAGGATCGTCCCTGCCGGGTCAGGTTAGTGGATCTCCGGCCGCCGTCGGGGGAGGTGCGGACCTTCCCCGTGTCGTTCAGCGCGGCCGCACCAGCAGCGCCTGCGCTCCGGTGGCCACCGGGCCCTCGGAATCGCGCAGCGTACTCGTCGCCGTGCCGATCCCGTCCGGGCCCACCGACGTGGCCGCGTCCAGGCCGATCCACTCGCCCCGCGGCAGCCGGTGCAGGTGGACCGTCAGCTCGCTGTTGATGAACCACCACGTGCGGGCGTCGAGGAAGTTCGACGCGCCGTTGCCGCAGTCGGCGACCGCGAACAGCCGCTGCAGCGGTGTCGGCTCCTCGCCGTCGACCAGGGCGACCCGCTGCCGCCCCCACACCGAGGCCGGACCCGGCTGCGCGAGGCCGCCCGACACCGACCGCCACTCCACCGCCTCCAGGAAGCCGGGCAGCCAGCCCTCCGGCCAGCGCGCCTCCGGGCAGTCCTCCGGCTTGGGCCAGTCGCCCGACGGCAGGTTCGCGATCTCCGCGGTGTCCGAGGTGGCGACGCGCCACGCCGAGGCCCGCGCCACCGTGCGGGTGCCCGAGGCCAGCTCCGCGACCAGCAGCTCGACCGACCGCCCCGGCCGCTCGACGCGGGCGCGCACCGTCAGCTCCGTCAGCGGCGCCGGGCCCAGGATCTCCACGGTGACCCGCGCCAGCCTGCTCGCGCGCTCGAGCGGGACCGCCTCCAGCGCCCGCACCAGCAACGCCGAGGGCGGCCCGAAGTGCTGCGCGCCCTCCGTCCAAGGCCCGGCCGTGTGCCGGGTCGGCTGGTAGCGGCCTTCGCCGCGCGGCAGGTAGAAAGCGTTCTCTCCGGTCATCCTCAGTCCGCCCGGTCCAGCAGTGTTTCGACACCCGGGTCCGGCTCCGGCCAGCCCGGGTACTCCGGCGGGGTGCCGCCGAAGGAGGGGCACAGCGACTGGTGCGCGCACCAGTCGCACAGCCTGCCCGGGTTCGGCCGGAAGTCACCCGTCTTGCCCGCGCGCAGGATCGCCTGCCAGATGGCCTCCAGCGTGCGCTCGAAACGCCGCAGCTCCGCCTCGTCCGGCGTGTACGCCAGCGACTGCCCGTCCGTGAGGTACATGAGCTTGAGCTGCCGCGGCACGACGCCCCGCAGCCGCCACAGCACCACCGCGTAGAACTTCATCTGGAACATGGCCTTCGCCTCGCCGATCTCGCGCGGCGCGGCGCCGGTCTTGTAGTCCACCACCCGGATCTCCCCGGTGGGCGCCACGTCCAGCCGGTCGACGTAGCCCCGCAGGCGCACCCCGGAGTCCAGCTCGATCTCCACGTGCAGCTCGCACGCCTCGGGCTGCAGCCGCCGCGGGTCCTCCAGCGCGAAGTAGCTGTCCAGCAGCTTCTCCGCCCCGCCGAGCCAGTCGGCGACCTGGCCGGGCTCCTGTCCGGCGAACAGCTCCGCCCACTCCGGCCGCTCGCCCGACAGCTCCTCCCACGCAGGGGCCAGCAGCTCCTTCGCGCGCTCCGGCAGCCGGTCGGGCTGCGGCAGCGCGAACAGCCGCTCCAGCACCGAGTGCACCAGCGTGCCGCGCAGCTGCGCCTTCGTCGGCAGCTCCGGCAGCCGGTCGACGGCGCGGAACCGGTACAGCAGCGGGCACTGCTTGAAGTCACTGGCGCGCGAGGGCGACAGCGCGGGCCGGCGCACGGCGGTCGCCGTCGCCGCCTCGGGCCCGGACGGCTCGGTCGCGATCTCTGCCATGCCCTGCACCCTAAGGCAGACCACCGACAGTTCCTGGCGGGCCACGCTGGGCGCGCGCCGCGCGGGCGCCGTCACGGAACTCCCACACCAGTGGCCTTAGGCTGGGGCCATGTCCCTGACCAGCGAGCACCCGCGGAGCCGGGCGCGCCGGTTCCTCACCGTCGCCGACGGCGGGCTGCTGCTGTTCCGCGTCCAGGACGTGCCGGTGCTGCTCGCGCCGTCCTGGTGGATCGGCTCGCTCGTCGTCGTGGTCCTCTACGCCCCGATGGTCGGGCGCCTGCTGCCGGCCGCGAGCACCACGACGTCGTGGGTGCTCGCCGCGGCGTTCGCGCTGCTGCTCGGGCTCTCGGTGCTGGCGCACGAGCTGGGGCACTGCGTCGTCGCGCTGCGGATGGGCATCCCGGTGCGGCGGCTGCGGCTGTTCCTCCTCGGTGGACTGTCCGAAGTGGCCCGCACCCCGCGTAGACCGGGCCAGGAGGGCCTGGTCGCGGCGGCGGGGCCGGTCGTGTCGGTGCTGCTGGCCGTGGTGTGCGGGCTGCTGCTGCTCGCCGTGCCCCCGGACACCCCCGCGTGGCTGCTCGTCGCTGAGTGCGCCGTCGCCAACCTCGCCGTCGGCGTGTTCAACCTGCTGCCCGGCCTGCCGCTGGACGGCGGCCGGATGCTGCGCGCGGGCGTGTGGGCGCTGACCGGCACGCGGGCCCGCGGCACGAAGGCGGCCGTCGTGGGCGGCGGCCTCGTCGCGGCCGCGCTGCTGCTGTGGGCGGTGTTCGGCATGGCGGCGGGCAGCGACGACCGCTGGCTGCGGCTCGGCGTCTGCGTGGTCACCGCGTGGTTCGTCGCGATGGGTGCCGGGAGCGAGCTGGCGGCCGAGCAGAACCGCAGCTGGCCAGAGGGGCTCGCGATCGCCGACCTCGTGCGCCCGGTGCTGCAGCTGCCCGCGGAGAGCCCGGTGTCCGACGCGCTCGCCGCCTCCGCCGGCCGCGGGGTGGTCCTGGTGCGGGCCGACGGGGTCGCGGCGGGGCTGCTCGACGAGAACGACGCGCAGCGCCTGGCCGAGACGTCGCCGCAGGCGCCAGCCGAGCTGGCGGCCGAGCCGATCCGCGCCGAGACGGTGCTGCTGTCCTCCGAGCCGGGGGAGGAGATCGCCGAGCGCGTCCGCGAGACCGCGGCGTGGCAGTTCCTCGTCGTCGACGAGGAGGGCAGGCCCGCCGGGGTGCTGCGCAGGGAGGACCTGCGGGCCGCGCTCGCGCGCCGTCCCCGCTGAACCGCCGCCCGCGTGATCTGCGAAGATCGGTCGCTGCGTTGGCGACGATCGTGGAGGTTCAGTGTCGGTGAGCGGGCCGTTCCGTCCTGGTGACCGCGTGCGGTTGACCGATCCCAAGGGACGGCACTACACGCTGGTGCTCGCGGAGGGGGAGGAGTACCACACCCACCGCGGCGCGCTGCGGCACGACGACCTCATCGGCAAGCCCGAGGGCTCGGTGATCGCCTCCGCCGGCGGCACCTCGTACCTGGCGCTGCGCCCGCTGCTGGCGGACTACGTGCTGTCGATGCCGCGCGGCGCGCAGGTGATCTACCCGAAGGACGCCGCGCAGATCGTCATGTGGGGCGACATCTTCCCCGGCGCCAGGGTGCTGGAGGCCGGTGCCGGGTCGGGCGCGCTGACGTGCTCGCTGCTGCGGGCCGTCGGCCCGCAGGGCAGCGTGACCTCCTACGAGGTGCGTGAGGACCACGCCGAGCACGCGGTGCGCAACGTCGAGCGCTTCTTCGGCGGCCGTCCGGACAACTGGGACCTGCGCGTGGCGGACCTGGCCACGCACACCGGCGAGGTGGACCGCGTCGTGCTCGACATGCTGGCGCCGTGGGAGGTGCTGCCGACGGTGCACGCGAACCTCGTGCCCGGCGGCGTGCTCGTGGTCTACGTGGCGACGGTGACGCAGCTGTCGACCGTCACCGAGGCGCTGCGCGAGCAGCAGGGCTGGACCGAGCCGGAGTCGTGGGAGACGCTGGTGCGCCCTTGGCACGTGGTGGGCCTGGCCGTGCGGCCGGAGCACCGGATGGTCGCCCACACCGCGTTCCTGCTCACCACGCGCCGCCTCGCCGACGGCGTGACCCCGCCCCGGCCGCAACGGCGGCCGAGCCGGGGCTGAGCGTCAGTTGTCGTTCTCCCCGGCGTAGCACCACACGCCGCCTTCGCGCTGGAGGATCAGCTCGAAGTCGTTGGTACCGCCGGGGCCCTGCGCGGTGACGGGCACGAGCGCGCGGTTGCCGCTCTTCTCGACGGTCCCGCGGACGGTGACCGTGATGTTCTGGGGGAGCGTCTGGGGTGCCTGCTGACCCGTGCTGAGGCACACCGTGTCCTGCAGCGCCTGCCGGTCGGCGTGGTCGTAGGCCTGGGTGATCGCCTCGGCCGTCTCCTCGGGGGTGGCCTTGCCGCCCGCGGCGGGGGTGCCGCCGCCCGCCGACGAGCTGGGTGCCTTGGTGCTGCTCGGCGCCTTCGACTTCGACGGCGGCGCGGCGGACGAGCTGGGCGCGGGCGCGGCCGTCCCGCCCTTGTCGTCGTTGCCGGTGAGCAGGAACAACGCGGCCGCGCCACCGCCGACCACCACGACGACGGCCGCGATGATGCCGACGATCAGGCCGGTCTTCTTCTTCGGCGGCTCGTCGCCGCCGTCGGGGAACTGGCTGTAGCCCGGGTACTGCGAGTACTGCGGCGTGGGGAACGCCTGCTGCGGGTAGCTCCCGTAGCCCGGCTGGTCGCCGTAGCCGGGCTGGCCGTACCCCTGCTGCCCGTAGCCGGGCTGCTGCTGCGGACCGCTCTGCGGGTACGCCCCGCCGGGCTGGCCCTGCTGACCCCACTGGCCCTGCTGGCCGTACGGGTCCTGCTGGCCCCACTGGCCGGGCTGCTGCGGCGGATAGGTCATCGGGTTCCCCCTCGGGTCGTGCGGGCCGCGTGGCCCGCGGGGTCAGGACTCATCGATGCACCAGTCCTGCCCCTGCTGCTTCATCGGGATCTTCGAGCTCTGCGTGCGGCCGTTGTAGGTCACTGTGACCTCGACGGTGGCCGTGGTGCCGGTGAGCTCGGGCGCGCCGGACACGGCGCCGCGCAGCTCGGCGGCGTCGGTCCACTGCCGTTGCAGGCTGTCCAGCTCCGGCTGCCCGGGGGCGGTGCAGACCAGCGTCCCGTACTGGGCGGCACTGCGGGCGTTGAGCGCGTCGACGGCGGCCTGCGCGAGGGCGGCGGGCCCGGAGCGGGGCGCCGGACGAGCCGTGTCCGGGGAGCTGCCGCCGTCGCCGGAGCCGGTGAGCAGGACCAGCGCGACGACGCCGCCCGCGACGAGCACGACCGCGCCGGCGAGCCCGGCGAGCAAGCCCTTGCGCCGCTTGGGTGGTTCGGCCGTGGGTCCTTCCAGGCTGCCGGACCCGGCGGGCGGCCACGGTGGTGGCGGCTGGGTCATGTCCTCGCACTCCGTCTGTTCGCGGTCCGACGCTGGTTTTGACGCGCGAGGGCCCGGTCCGGTTCGGCCGCGGGCGGGATCCGCCCGGCCGCGAGGATCGTAGCGCCGCCCGCGGGGCGGCCCGCCGGGCGCCGCGCGGCGGAGGCGTGGTCCACCACCGGGGGAGGGAATCCGGTTCGCCCGATCCGGAGACCGCTCACCGAGGGAAATCGCTCCTCCCCGGGGGAGGAGAAGCGGGCCGGGCCCCGGTTTGAAGGTCTTCCGGCAGGGAACACCGCAGATGAACGTCCTGTAAAGCCTTGGTGGGGTGGTCGTGACATGGGTGAATCGTCGACAGCCCGGTCGGCCGCCCGATGGCGTCCTGGCTTCACGGAGAGTAGTTCGCGAAGGACCGCGACGGGCACCGTGACGGGCGCTTGCGCGGTCAGTGGGTTCGTGTATCCGGTGCGACGCGCCGATCCTGTGATGCGGATAGGCCTTTTCATGTCGGTGATCGCCGGTACCGTGGATGAAAAGCACTCCGAGGAGGTGCCGACATGCAACACGACCTTCCCGGAGGTCGGCATGGAGAAGCCGACCCTTCACAGACGACTGGAGCTGGAACGACGCCGGACGACTACGCGCGGCAGATGCGTTTCCTCGAGGAGGAAGTCGCGCTGCTGCGCCGCAAACTGACCGATTCCCCCCGCCAGAACCGCGTGCTGGAGCAGCGCCTCGCCGAAGCGTCGGAGCGTGTCGCCCAGCTGACGGAGCGGAACAGCAAACTGGTCGAGACCTTGCGCGAGGCACGCGGCCAGCTGCTCGCCCTGCGTGAGGAGGTGGACCGCCTCGCCCAGCCGCCCAGCGGGTACGGCGTGTTCGTCGAGGCCTACGAGGACGGCACGGTCGACGTGTTCACCGCGGGCCGGAAGATGCGGGTGTCCGTGTCCCCGGCGGTGGAGGTCGACTCGCTCCAGCGCGGCCAGGCGCTGCGGCTCAACGAGGCGCTCACGGTGGTCGAAGGCGGCGACTTCGAGCGTACCGGTGAGGTGTGCGCGCTCCGCGAGGTCCTCGCCCCCGAGGTCGAGAACGGTGCCTCCCGGGCACTCGTCGTCGGCCACGCGGACGAGGAGCGGGTGGTGTGGCTGTCCGATCCGCTGGCCGCGCAGGCGCTCAAGCCGGGCGACTCGCTGCTGGTGGACTCGAAGGCGGGCTACGCCTACGAGCGGGTGCCGAAGGCCGAGGTCGAGGACCTCGTGCTGGAGGAGGTCCCGGACGTCCGCTACGAGGACATCGGTGGCCTCGGCAGGCAGATCGAGCAGATCCGCGACGCGGTCGAGCTGCCGTTCCTGCACGCCGACCTGTACCGGGAGTACGAGCTGCGGCCGCCCAAGGGCGTCCTGCTCTACGGCCCGCCCGGGTGCGGCAAGACCCTGATCGCCAAGGCGGTGGCCAACTCGCTGGCCAAGAAGGTCGCCGAGGCGCGGGGTGACGGCGGGGCCGCGGAGGCCAAGTCGTACTTCCTCAACATCAAGGGCCCGGAGCTGCTGAACAAGTTCGTCGGCGAGACCGAGCGGAGCATCCGCCTGATCTTCCAGCGGGCCAGGGAGAAGGCGTCCAACGGCACCCCCGTGATCGTCTTCTTCGACGAGATGGAGTCGATCTTCCGCACCCGCGGCAGCGGCGTGTCCTCCGACGTGGAGACCACGATCGTGCCGCAGCTGCTCGCCGAGATCGACGGTGTGGAGGGGCTGGAGAACGTCATCGTCATCGGCGCCTCCAACCGCGAGGACATGATCGACCCGGCGATCCTGCGGCCGGGCCGGCTGGACGTGAAGATCAAGATCGAGCGGCCGGACGCCGAGGGTGCGAAGGACATCTTCTCCAAGTACCTGACGCCGGGGCTGCCGATCCACGCCGACGACCTCGCCGAGTTCGGCGGGGACGCGCAGGCCACGATCGACGCGATGATCCAGCACACGGTCGAGCGGATGTACGAGGAGACGGACGAGAACCGCTTCCTCGAGGTCACCTACGCCAACGGCGACAAGGAGATCCTGTACTTCCGCGACTTCAACTCGGGCGCGATGATCCAGAACATCGTGGACCGGGCGAAGAAGTCGGCGATCAAGTCGGTGCTCGAGACCAAGCAGCCCGGGCTGCGGGTGCAGCACCTGCTCGACGCGATCGTGGACGAGTTCGCGGAGAACGAGGACCTGCCCAACACGACGAACCCGGACGACTGGGCCCGGATCTCCGGCAAGAAGGGCGAGCGGATCGTCTACATCCGCACGCTCGTCACCGGCAAGAACCAGGACTCGGGGCGCGTCATCGACACGGCGACCAACACCGGCCAGTACCTGTAGGGCCGCGAGGTCAGCGGAGGCCGCCGATCCATCCGGGTCGGCGGCCTCCGTCGTGTCAGCGCCGTGCCGCTCGCCGTCCGGCCCACGCCGCGAGCAGCAGCCCGCCGAGGACGACGAGCACGCACCCGGCCATCACCGGGACGTGCGGGCCCGCGCAGGACACGGAATCCGCCGTGCAGCTGCGGAACGGCCCGCCCTGTCCGCTGGAGTCGTACCGCTCCGACGCGAACAGGAACCCCAGCACCGCCGTCACGTGCACGGGCGCGAGCACCAGCGTCACGCCCACGGCGACCGCCACCGCCCGCAAGATCTTCCCCGCCACACCCGGGAAGACGTCCGGCGCCAGGAAGGGTTGTCCCTCCGCTCGCCCCTGCGGTGTATAACGCCCTATACTTCGGCGCATGACCGAACCCTCCCGTCCGCACGCGCCCGTCACGGCCGCCGACGTACTGGCGTGGCTGGAGGAGACCGCCGAGGCCGTCGCGGACGGCCAGGTCAGCGCCGACGAGCTGATCACCGTCCTCGGTGAGCTGCGGCGCGCCTCCGCCGCGTGCGCCGACGCGTCGGACTGGGCCCTGCTCGCCGCGCGGGAGCAGGGCGCGAGCCTCCGGCAGATCGCGCCGGTGTTCGGCAAGGGCTACGTCCGGGCGCCCGCGGCGCGGCTGGAGAAGCTCCACCGCCAGGCGCTGTCGTCCCAGCAGTGGTTGGAAATCCTCCGGCAGCGCGCCGACGGTGTATAACCACCTACACGGCGAGGCATAGAAACCGCTTATGCCCGCGCTGGTGCAGACCGGGAGGAAGGGGCAGGGCCCTGCGTATCGGACTCGGCTTGGCCGCACTGGGCCGGCCCGCGTACATCAACCTGGGCAGGGCCGAGGAACTGCCCGCCGAACGGGACGTCGAGACGATGCGGCGCGCCACGCACGCCGTGCTCGACGCCGCCTACCAGGCCGGCATCCGCTGGATCGACGTCGCGCGGTCCTACGGCCGCGCGGAGGAGTTCCTGGCGAGCTGGCTCGGCCGCCGCGACCCCGGTGACCTGACCATCTCCAGCAAGTGGGGCTACACCTACGTCGGCGCCTGGCGGATGGACGCGGCGATGCACGAGGTGAAGGAGCACTCGGCGAGCAGCTTCTCCCGCCAGTGGTCGGAAAGCCGCTCACTGCTGGGGTCCGCGATCAACCTGTACCAGGTGCACTCGCTGACCCTGGACAGCCCGCTGTTCACCGACGAGGCGCTCCAGCGGGCGTTGTCCGCGCTCGGCGACGACGGCGTCCGCGTCGGCTTCTCCACCTCGGGACCGCGGCAGGGCGAGGTGATCCGCCGCGCCTTCGACCTGGAGATCGCGGGCAGGCCGATCTTCACCGCCGTGCAGTCCACCTGGAACGTGCTGGAACCGTCGGCGGGCCGCGCGCTGGCGGAGGCGCACGCGGCCGGGAACCTGGTGCTGGTCAAGGAAACCCTCGCCAACGGCAGGCTGGTCGTGGCGCCGCCGCCGGTGCTGGCGCGGATCGCCGCCCGGTACGGCGTCGGGCCCGACGCGGTGGCCGTCGCGGCCGTGCTGGCCCGGCCGTGGGCCGACGTCGTGCTCGTCGGCCCCGCCAGCACGACGCAGCTGGCGTCGAACCTCGCGGCGGCGGAGGTGAGTCTGGCCGAAGGGGAACTGCGGGCACTCGCTACGCTCGCCGAGCAGCCGGGGGAGTACTGGGGACGGAGATCCTCTTTGCATTGGCGCTGAACACTTCCGCTACTCTCGGCGCCCCAGCGACGGATTCGAAGGGGAACGACACGGTGCGTCACGGACGGGTAGTGGTCCTGAGCGCGGTGCTGCTGACCGGCCTGACCGGTTGCGCCGACCGCCCCAACGACCTCGAGACCTACTACGACAGGCCAGGGAACGCGGTCACCACGACCACATCGCCGTCCTCGCCCGCGCCGAGCGTGTCCGCGGATCCCGCGGCGGCCGCGTCGAGCAGCGCACGCCAGGCGATCGCCGGCGACGTCGCGGCGGCCGTGCTGACCAAGGAGGACCTGGCGCAGGAGGGTGTGCACGCGGCGGCCGAGCGCGCTGAGAACGGCGCGTGCTTCGACGCGGTGCCCGCGGGCGATCCCCGTGGTGCCAGCTGGACCTACGCCAGCGGTGCGACGTTGACACAGCAGGTCACGGGGTACCTCGACGAGCCGGCGACCGATGTGCTGTCCCGGGTGCAGTGCGACGGGCAGAAGCTGACCGTGGCGCTGCCCGCCGGTGCGCAGGCGGTGCGGGGCTGGTGCGCGAGCGGTACCTGCACGGTGCTGCTCGCGAGCGGGCACGTGTTGTCGGGCCTGCAGGTCAAGGCGGCGACGACCGCCAAGGCGTCGGAGGCCGTCAAGGGCCTGGCGCCGCTGGCGGCGGGCAAGCTGCCCTCCGCTCAGGGGTAGTACCGGCGGAACCACTCCAGGATTCCCTGCCGTCCGTCGGGGATCAGCGGGCTTTCCGGGTCCAGCGCCCATTCCCGCAGTTCCGGCAGCGGCAGCCAGTGGCCCTCGACGATCTCCTCGGGCTGGTGCGTGACCGGGCCGTCCCAGCGGGCTGGAATCGGGTGAGCCGCGCGCAGCGTGTCCGTTGAGGGTGGTGGTGGGCTGGCGGGCGGGGAGAAATTGTGGCAGCGGTGGGGCGGCTGCTCGAAGACGTGCGTGAACAGCGGCGTCAGCGGGACGTCCCGCACCCCCAGTTCCTCGGCCAGCTCCCGGAAAGCGCATTCTCGCGGCGTCTCACCGGCCGCGACGACACCGCCCGCCCAGCAGTCCCACAGCCCGCCGAACACGTCCTTGTCCGGTGAGCGGCGGTGCACGTAGACGCTTCCGCCGTCGCCCGAGCGCACCAGCACCTCGCCCGCCGCGTGCCGCAGCCCGCGCGCCCGCATCTCCGCCCTCGTCGCGCTGCCCGCGACCCCTCCCCGCTCGTCGTAGACCGCGACCAGTTCTTCCCGCACAGGCCCGGACTCTACGACGGGCGAGTGGTTTACCACCCCGCAACCAGGAGGCCGCTCACCCGCCGTCGCCGGGACCCGTAGGCTTGGCACATGCGGCGGATCATGGGAACCGAGGTCGAGTACGGCATCGCGGTGCCGGGCGACGCCACCGCGAACCCGGTGCTCACCTCCACACAGGTGGTGCTGGCGTACGCGGCGGCGGCCGACATCCCCCGGGCGCGGCGCGCGAGATGGGACTACGAGGTCGAGTCCCCGCTCCGCGACGCCCGCGGCTTCGACCTCGCCGGGCCGGGCGGGCCCGGTCACGACCCCGACGTCGAGGACCTCGGCGCGGCCAACGTCATCCTCACCAACGGCGCCCGGCTCTACGTCGACCACGCGCACCCCGAGTACTCCGCGCCCGAGGTCACGAACGCGCGCGACGCGGTGATCTGGGACAAGGCGGGCGAGCGGGTCATGGAGGAGGCGGCGCGCAAGGCCGCGACCGTGCCGGGCCAGCCGCCGCTGCAGCTGTACAAGAACAACGTCGACGGCAAGGGCGCCAGCTACGGCACCCACGAGAACTACCTGATGAACCGGTCGACGCCGTTCACGTCGGTCATCGCGGGGCTCACCCCGTTCTTCGCCTCGCGCCAGGTGGTCACCGGCTCCGGCCGCGTCGGCATCGGCCCGCAGGGCGAGGAGGCCGGGTTCCAGCTGTCGCAGCGCTCGGACTACATCGAGGTCGAGGTCGGCCTGGAGACCACGCTCAAGCGCGGCATCATCAACACGCGCGACGAGCCGCACGCCGACGCGGACAAGTACCGCAGGCTGCACGTCATCATCGGGGACGCGAACCTGGCCGAGTACTCCACGTTCCTCAAGGTCGGCACCACCGCGCTCGTGCTGGACATGATCGAGGCCGGGCAGCGGTTCGACGACCTCAAGCTCGACGAGCCGGTCCGCGCGGTGCACCAGATCAGCCACGACCCGACGCTGAAGACGAAGGTCGGGCTGGCCGGCGGCAAGTCCTACACGGGGCTGGAGATCCAGTTCGCCTACCACGAGCTGGCCGCGGCGCACCTGGAGCGCGAGGGCGGTGACGAGCAGTCCAAGGAGGTCCTGCGGGTCTGGGGCGAGGTGCTGGACGCGCTGGCCCGCGACCCGCAGGAGTGCGCCGACCGGCTCGACTGGCCGGCCAAGCTGCGCCTGCTGGAGGGCTACCGCCAGCGCGACCAGCTGAACTGGGGCGCCCCGCGGCTGCACCTGGTCGACCTGCAGTACTCCGACGTGCGGCTGGACAAGGGCCTGTACAACCGCCTCGTGACGCGCGGCTCGATGAAGCGGCTGGTCACCGAGGAGGAGGTCCGGCACGCGATCACGAACCCGCCGGAGGACACGCGCGCCTACTTCCGCGGGCGCACACTGGAGAAGTACGCGAGCTCCATCGCGGCCGCCTCGTGGGATTCGGTGATCTTCGACGTGGGCAGGGAGTCGCTCGTGCGGATCCCCACCCTGGAACCGCTGCGCGGGACGAAAGCGCACGTCGGAGCGCTGCTGGAGGCGTCGGCGACGGCGGAGGAACTGGTCGAGGCGCTCACCGGCAGCGACTGACGGGTGCCAAGCCGTGTCCTGGCGCATCCCCCGATTGTCGTTCCCACTGGGTAGTCTGGAACCAACAGCTCACCGGGAGGCGAGATGGCTCAGGAAAAGATCGAAAAGCACGGCGGCGGCGACTCCGACGAGGAACTCGAGGGCGGTGCCCCGGCAGGCCAGGAGCGCCGGGAGAAGCTCGGCGAGGACGTCGACACGATCCTGGACGAGATCGACGACGTGCTCGAGGAGAACGCCGAGGACTTCGTGCGAGCCTACGTGCAGAAGGGCGGCGAGTAACCGCTCCCGCCCGGGCCACTAGGCTCACCGCACCCGTTTGCCCCACTGACCTACGTTGATGGGAATCACGAGCACGCATGGACAACACCTCGGGCTCCTCGCTGCCCGCAGCCTATTTCTCGACCACGACCTCGTCGTTCGCCGAGTTCCTCAAGTCGCAGGCGCCTGACCTGTTGCCGTGGCACCGGCAGGCGCCGGGGGCGGCCGCGCACGAGGTGGACGCGCCGCACGGCACCACGATCGTCGCGGTGGCGTTCTCCGGTGGCGTGCTGATCGCGGGTGACCGGCGGGCGACGTCGGGCAACCTGATCGCGTCGCGCGACATGGACAAGATCGCCGTGACCGACGAGTACTCGGCGGTCGGGATCGCGGGTACCGCGGGGCTCGCGATCGAGATGATCCGGCTCTACGCCGTCGAGCTGGCGCACTACGAGAAGATCGAGGGCGTCCCGCTGTCGCTGGACGGCAAGACGAACAAGCTCGCCACGATGGTCAAGGGCAACCTGGACGCGGCGATGGCGGGCCTGGCGGTGCTGCCGCTGTTCGTCGGCTACGACATCGAGGCCGACGACCCCAAGCGCGCCGGCCGGATCGTGTCCTACGACGTGGCGGGCGGCCGGTACGAGGAGCGGGCGGGCTACCACGCGATCGGCTCCGGCTCGCTGTTCGCGAAGTCGGCGCTGAAGAAGCTCTACGACCCGGAGGCCTCGGAGGAGGCCGCCGTGCGCACGGCGGTCGAGGCGCTCTACGACGCGGCGGACGACGACACGGCCACCGGCGGTCCCGACCTGGTGCGCCGGATCTTCCCGACGGTCATCACGGTCACCGCGGAGCGCGGTGCCGAGCACCTGCCCGCCGACCAGGCCGCGGCCGTCGCGGAGGCGGTCGTCGAGGGCCGTCGCGAGCAGGCCGCCTCGGGCCGCAGCTGAGCGGCGCCCCACCCCCGAACCCCCTTTCCGACCAAAGCACTTTGGAGCCGTCACCGTGACGATGCCGCTGTACGCCTCTCCCGAGCAGTTGATGCGCGAGCGCTCGGAGCTCGCCCGCAAGGGCATCGCGCGCGGGCGCAGTGTCGTCGTGCTCAAGTACCGCAACGGTGTGCTGTTCGTCGCCGAGAACCCGTCGACGACGCTGCACAAGTTCTCCGAGATCTACGACCGCATCGGCTTCGCGGCGGTCGGCCGGTACAGCGAGTTCGAGAACCTGCGGGTCGCGGGGATCCGGCACGCCGACCTCAAGGGCTACCAGTACGACCGGCGGGACGTCAGCGCCCGGGCGCTCGCCAACGCGTACGCGGCCACGCTGGGCAGCATCTTCACCGAGCAGCTCAAGCCGTACGAGGTGGAGATCTGCGTCGCGGAGGTCGGCGCCACGTCGGCGGAGGACCAGCTGTTCCGGCTGACCTACGACGGGTCGATCTTCGACGAACCGCAGTTCGTGGTGATGGGCGGGCAGACCGAGCCCATCGTCACCAAGCTCAAGGAGGGCTTCGAGGAGGACGCCGAGCTGGAGCAGGCGCTGCCGATGGCGGTGCGCACGCTGCGCTCGACCTCCCCGAACAACGGCGAGAGCGAGCCGGTCAAGCTCGAGGTGGCCGTGCTGGACCGCAACCGGCCGCGCCGGGCGTTCCGGCGCATCACCGGTGCCGCGCTCGACGCGCTGCTGCCGGAGCCCGAGCCCGCCGCGGACGGTGACCAGCCCGCCGAGGGCGGCGAGCAGTCGCAGAACGGGGAAACCGCGGGCTGACACGAGACCACGCAGCGGGACGCCGGCTCCGGGGGCACCGGGGCCGGCGTCCCGCTGCGTGGGAAACCCGGGCCGCGGTAGGGAATTTTCCGGTTCCGGGTGTGTCGCCGCCCGAACGGCGCTCCGCGACTGGGCCGAAAGCGCCTAGCATTGAGAGATGCAGCGGCGGATTTTTGGCATCGAGACCGAGTTCGGGGTCACGTGCACCTTCCACGGCCAGCGCCGGCTCTCGCCGGACGAGGTCGCCCGGTACCTGTTCCGGCGGGTCGTCTCCTGGGGGCGCTCGTCCAACGTGTTCCTGTCCAACGGCTCCCGGCTCTACCTGGACGTGGGCTCGCACCCCGAGTACGCGACGGCCGAGTGCGACGACCTGGTGCAGCTGGTCACCCACGACAAGGCCGGGGAGCGCATCCTCGAGGACCTGCTCGTGGACGCCGAGCGGCGGCTGGCCGACGAGGGCATCGGCGGCGACATCTTCCTGTTCAAGAACAACACCGACTCCGCGGGCAACTCCTACGGCTGCCACGAGAACTACCTGGTGACGCGCGCCGGCGAGTTCTCGCGGATCGCGGACGTGCTGCTGCCCTTTCTCGTGACCCGGCAGCTGATCTGCGGGGCCGGGAAGGTCCTGCAGACCCCGCGTGGCGCGGTGTACTGCCTGTCGCAGCGCGCCGAGCACATCTGGGAGGGCGTCTCCAGCGCCACCACCCGGTCGCGGCCGATCATCAACACCCGTGACGAGCCGCACGCCGACGCCGAGCGCTACCGGCGCCTGCACGTCATCGTGGGCGACTCGAACATGGCCGAGCCGACGACCCTGCTCAAGATCGGCACCGCGCACCTGGTGCTGGAGATGATCGAGCAGGGCGTGCAGTTCCGGGACTTCACGCTGGACAACCCGATCCGCGCGATCCGGGAGATCAGCCACGACCTGACCGGGCGGCGCCCGGTGCGGCTGGCGGGCGGCCGGGAGGCCTCGGCGCTGGACATCCAGCGCGAGTACTACGGCAGGGCCGTGCAGCACGTGCAGGCCAACGACTCCGGGCCGGTCGCGCAGCGCGTGATCGAGCTGTGGGGCCGGGCGCTGGACGCCGTCGAGCAGCAGGACTTCTCCAAGATCGACACCGAGATCGACTGGGCGATCAAGCACCGGCTGGTGGAGCGGTACCGGGCCAAGCACGACCTGGACCTGTCCAGCCCGCGGGTGGCGCAGCTCGACCTGGCCTACCACGACATCCGGCGTGGTCGCGGCCTGTTCGACCTGCTCCAGCGCAAGGGCCTGGTGCGGCGCATCACCGACGACGGGGAGATCGAGCTCGCGAAGGACACCCCGCCGCAGACCACGCGGGCCAAGCTGCGGGGCGACTTCATCGCCGCCGCGCAGGCCGCGGGCCGCGACTTCACGGTCGACTGGGTGCACCTCAAGCTCAACGACCAGGCGCAGCGCACCGTGCTGTGCAAGGACCCGTTCCGCGCCGTGGACGAGCGCGTCGACCGGCTGATCAGCTCGCTGTGACGACGGTCGAGGTGGACCGGTTCGCCGCCGCGTGGCGCGAGTGGCACCGGGACCGGGAAAGCGTGCTCGCCGAGCCGCACGGGTGGCTGTCCATCACCGGATTGCACTGGCTGACGGACAGTCCCCAGCGGTTCGACGGGGTGCCGGGGCAGTGGCACGAGGAGGACGGCGCGGCCGTCGTCACCGTCTCGCCCGGCGAGGAGCTGGCGGTGGCGGGCACCGAGCGGTTCGAGCTGGTCAACAGCGGGCCGGGGCACCTGATCGACGCCGGGGAGCGCAAGATCGAGGTCGCCCGCCGGGGCGGGTACGTGGTCCGCGTGCACGACCCGGCGAGCCCGGCGCGGGCGGCGTTCCGGGGCGTGCCCGCATACGAGCCCGATCCGGCGTGGGTGGTGGAGGGTGTGTTCGAGCCCTTCGACGAGCCGCGCCCGGTGACGGTCGGCGCGGTCGTCGAGGGCCTGTCGCACGTTTACACCTCGCCCGGGGTGCTGCGCTTCGAGCACGACGGCGCGACGCACCGGCTGACGGCGTTCAACGGCAAGGGCGGCAACGGGTTCTCGGTGCTGTTCACGGACGGGACGAGCGGCGTGACGACGTACGCGGCGAACCGCAGCCTGGCCGTCGCGGCGCCGGACGAGCAGGGGCGGGTGGTGCTGGACTTCAACCGCGCGGTGAACCTGCCGTGCGCGTTCATCCAGTTCGCCACGTGCCCCCTGCCCCCGCCGGGCAACCACCTCCCGTTCGAGGTGACGGCGGGGGAGAAGATCCTCTACAGCTCCTGACCGGTGGGTCGCAGGACGATCTCGTTCACGTCCACCGCAGGGGGCTGGTCGAGGGCGTAGCAGACGGCGCGGGCGACGTCGTCGGGGTCAAGCATGGGCTTGCGGCGCATCTCCTCGTAGATCAGGTCCGTTTCGACGATGCCTGGCTGGAGGAGGGTGACCCGCACGCCCGTGCCGACCGCCTCCTCGCGGATCGAGCCCGCGAGACCCGTGACGGCCCACTTCGTCGCCGAGTACAGGTTCGCGCGGCGGACGTGCCGTCCCGCCACGGAACCGGTCAGGACGAGGTGGCCGCGGGTGCGGGCGAGTGCGGGCAGCGCCGCGCGGGCCGTGATCGCCGCGCCGTAGACGTTCGTCAGCACCATGTCGCGCCACTGCTCGGGGTCCGTGCCCCCGTTGCCGAAGAACGACACCGGCACCATCTGCCCGGCGTTGGCGAACGCCGCGTCCAGCCGCCCGAAGCGGTCCTCGGCCGCCGCCACCGCGGCCGAGATCTGGCTCCACTCGGCCACATCCGCCGCCACGGCCAGCGCGCGGTCCTCGCCCAGCTCGGCGACCAGCGGCGCCAGGCTCTCCCGCGAGCGGGCCACCAGCACCACGCGCCAGCCCGCCCCCGCCGCGCGGCGGGCCGTCGCCGCGCCCAGGCCCCGTGACGCTCCGGTAATCAGAAGCACTCGTTCGGTCATGGGTTCGAAATTTACGGCGTGTAATAGCGGGACCTCCGGGAGGGGTTCGCGGATCCGAGCTACTGTGTTCGCGTGTCCACCGCCCGCGCCGAGCGCTTGGTCAACCTGGTGCTCGCCCTGCTGTCCACCCGGCAGTACCTGACTGCCGAGCGGATCCGCGGGATCGTGCCCGGGTACGCCGACGCCGCCAGCGACGAGGCGTTCTCCCGGATGTTCGAGCGTGACAAGACCGAGCTGCGCGAGCTGGGGATCCCGCTGGAGACCGGGCGCAACTCGGTGTTCGACGGCGCCGACGGCTACCGCATCGCCCGGCGCGACTACGAGCTGGGCGAGATCGAGCTCGCGCCCGACGAGGCCGCCGCCGTGGGGCTCGCCGTGCGGCTGTGGGATTCCCCCGAGCTGACCGGGCAGGCGCAGGGCGCGCTCGTCAAACTCCGCGCCGCCGGGGTCGAGGTCGACCACACGGCGCCGCCGGTCGTCGAGTCCCGCGTGCGCGCCGAGCCCGCGTTCTCCCCGCTGCTGGCCGCCGTGCAGAACCGGCAGCCGGTGCGGTTCGGCTACCGCCGCTCCGGCTCCGCGGAACGGCTCACCCGCACCCTCGAACCGTGGGGTGTGGTGTCGTGGCGCGCCCGCTGGTACGTCGTGGGGCACGACCGCGACCGCGGCGCCCCGCGCTGCTTCCGGCTGTCCCGCATCGTCGGCGAGGTGCGGCCCGCGGGCGCGCCCGGCGAGGTGGACCGGCCCGAGGACGTGAACCTGCTGGAGTTCGTCGCGGGCAGCAGCACGGGCAAGGAGTCCTCGCCGGTCGCCACGGCGAAGCTGTGGATCGCCGACCGCCGGGCGGCCGGGGTGCGGCGGCGCGCGAAGCTGACCGGGCGGCTCACCGTCGCCGGGGTCGAGGGCGACCTGGCCGAGCTGGAGCTGTACTACCCGGAGAGCGCGGCGGACTGGATCGCCGGGCACGGGCCCGACGTCCTCGTGCTCGAACCGGACGTGCTGGCCAAGGCCGTGCACGAACGCCTTCGTGCCGTCGCGGGGGAGGACTCGTGAGCGCTGCGACCGACCGGATGCCGCGCCTGCTCGCGCTGGTGCCGTACCTGCTGGCGCGGCCGGGCATCCGGATCGACGACGCCGCCAGGGACTTCGGGGTCACGCCGAAGCAGCTGCGCCGCGACCTGGAGCTGCTGTGGATGTGCGGGCTGCCCGGCTACGGGCCCGGTGACCTGATCGACCTGTCCTTCGCCGGCGACACCGTCACCGTCACCTTCGACGCCGGGATGAACCGGCCGCTGCGGCTGACCGGCGGGGAGGCGACCGCGCTGCTCGTCGCGCTGCGGGCGCTCGCCGAGACCCCCGGCCTGCTCGACACCGACGCCGTCCGCCGCGCCATCGCCAAGATCGAGGCCGCCGCCGGGCAGGCCCAGCCCTCCGGCGTGGTCGTCGGGCTCGCCCTGCGCGAGGGCGAGCGCACCGCGCACACCCGCGGCGTCGTGCAGCGGGCGCTGCAGGCCGGCCGGGCGCTGCGCATCCGCTACTACACCGCCTCGCGGGACGAGATCACCGAGCGCACCGTCGACCCGATGCGGCTGCTGATCGTGCAGGCCGTCGGGTACCTGGAGGCCTGGTGCCGACGCGCCGAGGGCGTGCGGCTGTTCCGGCTCGACCGCATCGACGACGTCCAGGTGCTCGACGAGCCGGCCGCGCCGCCGCCGACCGCCCGGCCCACCGACCTCACCGACGGCGTGTTCGCGCCGCGGCCCGGGCAGGAGGTCGCCGAGCTGGTGCTGGACCCGGACGCGCGGTGGGTGGCCGAGTACTACCCGTGCGAGGAGCTGGCCGAGCTGCCGGGCGGGCGGCTGCGGGTCCGGATGCGCTACGGCGACGAGTCGTGGATGGTGCGGCTGGTGCTCAGCCTCGGCGGCGACGCGCGGGTGGAGAGCCCCGCCACGCTGGCCGGCTCGGTTCGTCGACGGGCGGCCGACGCGCTGGCCCGGGCTCGTCACCTTCCGTCAACCTTGGGCCAGTAGGGTGACCGCGTGTCGTACCTGCCGAGCATCGTGCTCGCCGCCGCCGGCCTGGTCCTGCTGGCCGTCCTGCTGATTGCTGTGCTCAGGGGCTTGCGCCGGTTCCGTTCGGCGATGAGCATGGTCGTGACGAGTACAGGCGAGCGCACCGGGCTGCTCCGGGCGCGCTCGGCCGGGTTGCGGATCGCGCTCGAGCAGCGTCGGCGCACTCCGGACAACCAGTAGCATTGGGCAAGAGACGAGAAGGAGGCCACTCATGCTGAACGGGTTGCAGCCGTGGCACTTGATCATTTTGGTGCTGATCGTGGTTCTGCTGTTCGGTGCCAAGCGGCTTCCCGACGCCGCCCGCTCCATCGGCAAGTCCATGAAGATCTTCAAGGCGGAGACGAAGGACCTGGCGGGCGAGTCCGCCGCCGAGCCGGAGAAGAAGGAGCTGCCCGCCGCCACGGCGCAGCCCGCGGCGGCCGACCAGCAGGTCGCGGAGCTGCAGCGCCAGCTCGACGAGCTGAAGAAGCAGCAAGAGCAGCAGAAGCACGCCAGCTGACCGGACGGGAACCCTCCAGTGGCGGACGCCGCCTCCTCCAGCCGTCGGGACCGGCGGCGCAAGCGCAGCCGTCGGCACAACCCCGACGGCACGATGACCCTGATCGAGCACATCTACGAGTTCCGCAGGCGGCTCGGTTACGCCCTGCTCGCCGTCGTGGCGGGCGGGATCTTCGGGTTCATCTGGTTCAACACCCACCTGGGCCCGATCCCGTCGCTCGGGCACATCGTGAACCAGCCGTACTGCGCCATCCCCGCTGACCGCAGGCTCAACGGGGCGCAGGGTTGCTACCTGCTGCAGACGGTGCCGTTCGAGGCGCTGATGATCCAGCTGAAGGTGGGCGTCGCCGCCGGTGCGGTGCTCACCTCGCCGCTGTGGCTGTACCAGCTGTGGGCGTTCATCGCGCCGGGGCTGTACTCGAAGGAGCGCAAGTACGCGCTGACGTTCGTCGGGTTCGCGAGCGCCCTGTTCGTCGCGGGCGCGGTGCTGGCGTACCTGCTCATCCCGCACGCGCTCGCGCTGCTGATGGGCTTCGGCAGCGACTTCTTCGTCACCGGTCTCACGGCGGACAAGTACATCTCGTTCGTGCTGTCGCTGCTGGTGATCTTCGGCGTCAGCTTCGAGCTGCCGCTGCTGATCGTGATGCTCAACTTCGTCGGGGTGCTCAAGTACCCGCAGCTGAAGAAGTGGCGCCGCGGGATCATCTTCCTGCTGTTCGTGTTCGCCGCGTTCGCCACGCCCGGTTCGGACCCGTTCTCCATGCTGGGGCTGGCCGGGGCGCTCACGGTGCTCAACGAGATCGCGATCCAGATCGCCCGCGTGCACGACCGCCGCAAGGAGCGGGCCGCGAGCGAGTCCGAGTGGGCGAACGTGCCGGACGACCAGCCGGCGCCGTTCGACTACACGCCGACGAAGATCGACGAGGAACCGGCCGAGAAGGCCGGGCACGGCAGCACCGACGACGTGACGTAGGTGCGGGCCGGGCTGGTCGTCCACCCCGGCTCGGGTTCCGGCGCGGCGGCGCGGGTCGCGGACACCGTCGCGGCCCGGTTGCGGCCGGTCGTGGACGAGCTGCACGTCGGGACCGGGCCGGCGAGCGGGCTGGACCTGCTCGTCGTGCTCGGTGGCGACGGCGCGGTGCACCACGCGGTGCGATACTGCGCAGCCCACGGCGTGCCATTGGGGCTGCTGCCCGCGGGCAACGGCAACGACCTCGCGCGGGCGCTGGACCTGCCACTCGACCCCCTCGGGGCGCTCGAAGTGCTGCTCACGGCCCTGCGCGAGGGCCGTCGGCGGCGCTTGGACCTGGGCTCCGCCGGGGACGCCTGGTTCGCGACCGTGCTGTGCGCGGGCTTCGACGCGGCGGTCGCGCGGCGGGCACACGCCCTGCGCTGGCCTCGCGGCCCGCGCCGCTACGACGTGGCGGTGCTCGCCGAGCTGGCTCGCTTCCGCAGCCACCCCGTGGCGGTCCGCACCGAGCACGAACGGTTCGAGCTGGACGCCACGCTGGTCGCCGTCGGCAACACGGCCTACTACGGCGGCGGCATCCCGATCTGCCCCTCCGCGCGCCCCGACGACGGGTTGTTCGACGTGACGCTGGTGGGCCGGGCGAGCCGGGCCGACCTGGTGCGCCTGCTGCCGAAGCTGCGGGCCGGGGCGCACCTGCGGCACCCCGCCGTGCGGACCCTGCGGGCGAGGGAGGTCCGCATCGAGGGGATCGGGGGGACGGCCCTGCCACTGGTCGTCGACGGCGAACCGCTGCCCACCGGACCGGTCACCGTGCGCTGCGTGCCTGGCGCGCTCACCGTCGTCGCGTGATCTCCCGGCCTCCCGCATGCGAGGTCAGGCGCGGGTGTGACACCCTGGCGAGGTGGCCGCTAGCCCTTCTCCGTCCCCGGCCGAGGCCTACCAGGCTTCGCGGCGCCGTGGGAAACACCCCCAGCTGACCCGTTTCGCGGCGGAGGCGTCGTTCGAGTTCGACGACTTCCAGGTCCGCGGCTGCGAGGCGCTGGAAGACGGCCACGGCGTGCTCGTGTGCGCGCCGACCGGCGCGGGCAAGACCGTCGTCGGCGAGTTCGCCGTGCACCTCGCGCTCGCCGAGGGCCGCAAGTGCTTCTACACGACACCGATCAAGGCGCTGTCGAACCAGAAGTACAACGACCTCGTCGACCGCTACGGCAACGACGCCGTCGGCCTGCTCACCGGTGACACCGCGATCAACGGCAGCGCGCAGATCGTCGTGATGACCACCGAGGTGCTGCGCAACATGCTCTACGCGGGCTCCTCGGCGCTGACCGACCTCGGCTACGTGGTGATGGACGAGATCCACTACCTGGCCGACCGGTTCCGCGGCGCGGTGTGGGAGGAGGTGATCCTGCACCTGCCCGAGTACGTGCGCGTGGTGGGCCTGTCCGCGACGGTGAGCAACGCCGAGGAGTTCGGCGAGTGGCTCGTCGAGGTGCGGGGCGACACCACGGTCGTCGTGGACGAGCACCGCCCGGTGCCGCTGTGGCAGCACATGATGGTGGGGAACCGGTTGCTCGACCTGTTCGCGGACGATGGCGAACTGCGGATGAACCCCGGCCTGCTGCGGCGGGTCGAGGAGGTCGGGCGGATGCACGCGCCCGCCGGGTTCCGCGGGCCGCGCAACCGCGGACGGCAGCAGTTTCGCGGCCCGCGTTTCCGCCCACCGTCCCGTGTGGACATCCTCACGCGACTCGACGCGGCGGGCCTGCTGCCCGCGATCGTGTTCATCTTCTCCCGCGCGGGCTGCGACGCGGCCGTCGCGCAGTGCACGCGTGCGGGCCTGCAGCTCAACTCGCCGGAGGAGCGCGCGGAGGTCCGGCGGATCATCGCCGAGCACACCGGAGACCTGCCCGAGGGCGACCTCGGGGTGCTGGGGTACTGGGAGTGGCGCGAGGCGCTGGAAAGCGGCATCGCGAGCCACCACGCGGGGCTGCTGCCCGCGTTCAAGGAGACCGTCGAGGACCTGTTCGTCCGCGGCCTGGTGAAGGTCGTGTTCGCGACCGAAACGCTGGCGCTGGGCATCAACATGCCCGCCCGCACGGTCGTGCTGGAGCGGCTGGTCAAGTACAACGGCGAGGCGCACGTCGACCTGACGCCGGGGGAGTACACGCAGCTGACGGGCCGTGCCGGGCGCCGGGGGATCGACGTCGAGGGGCACGCGGTCGTCGTGTGGCAGCCGGGGGTGGACCCCAAGCAGGTCGCGGGGCTCGCGTCGACGCGCACGTACCCGCTGCGCTCGTCCTTCCGGCCCGGCTACAACATGGCGATCAACCTGGTCCGCCAGCTCGGCGGGCAGGAGGCGCGCGAGCTGCTGGAGCAGTCGTTCGCGCAGTTCCAGGCCGACCGGTCGGTGGTCGGGCTGTCGCGGCGGATCGAGAAGAACCGGGAGGCGCTGGCGGGCTACCGCGAGGCGATCACCGGCGACTTCGACGAGATGCTGTCCTACGTGGAGCTGCGCAAGAAGATCTCCGACC
This sequence comes from Amycolatopsis dongchuanensis, assembly GCF_039542405.1. NCBI lineage: Bacteria > Bacillati > Actinomycetota > Actinomycetes > Pseudonocardiales > Pseudonocardiaceae > Amycolatopsis > Amycolatopsis dongchuanensis. Next base: position 43,379 of record NZ_BAABIB010000022.1, on the reverse strand, counting down.
GGGAGAAGGCGCTGGCGAAGCAGAACAGCGCCGCCCGCCGCGCGAGCACGGCGGAGTCGCTGGAGCGGCTGCGCAAGGGCGACGTGATCGCCGTGCCCGCCGGACGGCGCGCCGGGCTCGCGGTCGTCGTCGACCCGGGGCTCGACCCGATCCGCGAACCGCGGCCGGTCGTCGTCACCGAGGACCGCTGGTCCGGACCACTGTCGCTCGCGGACTTCCCGTCGCCCGTGGAGCCGCTCGGGCACATCAAGCTGCCCAAGCACGTCGAGCTGCGCTCGCCCAAGACGCGCCGCGACATCGCGTCCAGCCTGCGCAACGCCGGGATCTCCCTGCCGGGCAGGCAGCGGCGGCGATCGGGTGCCCAGGACGACGCCGAGCTGACGATGCTGCGCCGCGAACTGCGCGCGCACCCGTGCCACGGGCTGGCCGAGCGCGAGGCGAACCTGCGCTGGGTCGAGCGGTACCAGCGGCTGGAGGCCGAGACCCAGCAGCTGGAGCGCCGCGTCGCGGCCACGACGCACTCGCTGGCGCGGGCGTTCGACCGGATCCGGGACCTGCTCGACGAGCGCGGCTACCTCGGCAAGGGCGAGAACAGGGTGACCGAGCACGGCGAGCGGCTCGCCCGGCTGTACAGCGAATCCGACCTGCTGGCGGCCGAGTGCATCCGGCACGGCGTGTGGCGGGGCCTCAGCCCGGCCGAGCTGGCGGCGATCGTGTCGACGCTGGTGTTCGAGGCCCGCCGTGATTCGGCCGGTGAGCCGCGCCTGCCGTCCGGGGCGGTGCCGCGGGCGTGGCAGGACACGGTGCGGCTGTGGACGGAGCTGGCCGAGGACGAGCGCCGCCACCGGCTGGACCGCACCCGGGAGCCCGACGCCGGGTTCGCGTGGCCGGTGTACCGGTGGGCGCGGGGCGAGTCGCTGGAGCAGGTGCTCACGACGGCGGAGGCCAACGGGCAGGAGCTGTCCGCGGGCGACTTCGTGCGGTGGTCCCGGCAGGTGATCGACCTGCTCGACCAGATCCGCACTGTGCTGGGCCGCGAGGACCAGGTGGGCGCGGCAGCGGCGAAGGCGGTCAAGGCGCTGCGGCGCGGCGTGGTGGCGGCGGGGGCCGAGTAGCGGTTTCGGGCCGTGACGCGGTGTGGTTGGATCGCGCAGAGCGAGACGCGCGGAGGGAGTTCCGATGAGCACGCCGTACGGCGGCAACGACCCGCAGCAGTGGGGCGGCCAGGCGCCGGGGTCCGGCGGGTTTCCCGCGCAGGGCCAGCCCGGTTATCCCCAGCAGCCGGGTTGTCCGCAGACCGGCGGGTTCCCGGCGCAGCCCGCGTACCCGCAACAGGGCCAGTACCCGCCCGCGTATCCGCAGCAGGGCCAGTACCCGCAACAGCCCGCCTACCCCCAGCAGCCGCAGTACCCGCAGCAGCCCTACTACGGGCAGCAGCAGCCGCCGCAGGGGCAGTACGACTACGGCACCCCGAGCGGGTTCGGCGCCCCGGTCAAGAAGGGCGGCGGCAGCGGGAAGCTGCTGTGGATCATCACCGGCGTCGTGGTCGTCGTCCTCGCCGTGGTGGGGATCACCGGGTTCTGGCAGCCCGGGTTCTTCATCACGAAGGTGCTGGACCAGACCGCCGTGCAGAACGGGGTCAAGCAGATGCTCGCCACGTACGGCGACACCGCGACCGCCGTGAGCTGCCCGCCGGACCAGGAGGTCAAGGCGGGCACCACCTTCACGTGCACCGCCACGATCGGCGGGCGGCAGCGGCAGGTGACCGTGACGGTGCAGGACGGGAACGGCAACTACCAGGTCGGGCACCCGCGGTAAAGAGGTGGCCGCGCCGGGGTTTCTCGGCGAGTATCGGCGGGGTGAGTGACTACACCGTACGTGCTCTGCGACCCGACGAGACCCGGACCGCGAGCGAGTTGTTCCGGGCGGCACTGCACGTGCCGCCGCTCAAGGACGAGGACTGGACCTACGTCGGGCGGATGTACCAGCCGGGGCGAACCCTCGGCGCGTTCGACAGCGAACTGATCGGCACCGCGCGCTCGTTCGACGCCGAGCTGACCGTGCCGGGCGGGAAGCGCCTTCCCGTGGCCGCTGTGACGGGCGTCGGCGTGCGGGCCGACCGCACCCGCCGCGGCGTGCTCAGCCAGCTGATGCGCACCCAGCTCGCCGACTTCGCCGAGCGGGGTGTGCCGCTGGCCGCCCTGTACGCGAGCGAAGGCCCCATCTACGGCCGCTTCGGCTACGGCGTCTCGACGCTCGCCCACGACCACGAGATCGATCCACGGCGGGTCACGCTGCGGCCGGAGGTCCCCGCGGGCGGGGAGATCGAGACGCTCGGGCTGAAGGCCGCGCTCGAACGGCTGCCGGAGATCTACGCCGGCCTGCCCCACCCGCGGCCCGGCGCGATGACCCGCCCGCCGTACTGGTGGCCCGCCTTCGAACGGCACATGCGCGAGGAGGACAAGCCGCCGGTGACGATCGTCCACTCCGGACCCGACGGGGTGGACGGCTTCGCGGTGTACTCCGTGCAGCGCAAGAGCTGGCGGGAACCGGCCGTGCTGGACGTGATCGGCCTGCACGCGGCGAACGACGAGGCGTTCGCGGGCCTGTGGCGGTACCTGCTCTCGGTGGACCTCGTGGACGTGATCCGGGCCGAGGGGCGCCCGGTGGACGAGCCGACCGCGTTGCTGTGCACCGACTACCGCGTGGTCAAGACCACCGCGGTGACGGATGACCTGTGGCTGCGGCTGGTGGACGTGCCGGCGGCGCTGGCCGCGCGCGAGTACGAGGGCGAGCCGGTCGTGCTGGAGGTCGCCGACACGCTGCTGGAGGACAACAGCGGGCGGTACCGGGTCGGCCAGGACGGTGTGTCCCGCACGGAAGCCCCCGCGGAGCTGCGGCTCGGCGTGGACGCGCTGGCGATGCTCTACCTCGGGGCGTGGCCGGCGTCGGCGCTCGTGACGGCCGGCCGCGTCCAGGCCGCGGACCCGGACGCGGTGGCCCGCGCGGACCGCCTGTTCGCCACCCGCCCGTCGGCCTGGTGTGGTACACACTTCTGACCACATCGGACCGACAGCTGCCAGGGGGAACCGCGGTGTCTCGGCGTGCCCGCCTCTGCGCCTGCCTCGCCGCGAGCGTGCTGCCGCTCGCCGGATGCGGCGGGGGAGGTGACGCGCCGCCCGCGCCGACCTCGCTGGGCGGCACCACCGGCGGCGGGATGCCGTCGAGCAGCACGCTGTCCCCGGCGCCCCGCGTGTTCGACGCGCGGGCGCTGGAGGACGGCGTGCGGCAGGTGCTCACCCAGTCCTACGGGCTGGCCGATGTGGGCGAAGTGCGGTGTCCTTCCGGGCAGTTCGTGCAGGCGGGCATCTCGTTCGACTGCGAGGTGGTCGTCGGCGGGGTCCGCAAGAACGTGACGCTGACCGTGCAGGGGCTCGACGGGACGTACCAGGTCTCCCAGCCCAGGTGAGAAATTCGGTGGGCGTGCCCCGCCGGCACGGGCAGGATCGGGGTCATGACCGACTTCACGATCCGTCCGCTGGTGCACGGCGAGCAGCGCGCCGCCTTCGAGGTGCTCGGCCGGGCCCTGCACGCGCCCCGTCCCACCGACGAGGACTGGGAGCGGCGCGCCGCGGGTTTTCCCGCCGACCGCAAGTTCGGCGCGTTCGCGGGGGAGCGGCTGATCGGCACGGCGGGCTCGTTCGGCACGCGGCTCGCCGTACCGGGCGGGAAGACGCCGCCCGCGGCCGCCGTGGACGGGGTCGCCGTGCGCGCCGACCACACCCGGCGCGGGGTGCTGACCGCGTTGATGCGGGAGCAGCTGCGCGACTGCCTGCGGCGTGAAGAGGTCTTCGCCTACCTGCACGCCAGCGAGGCGACGATCTACGGCCGGTTCGGCTACGGCGTCGCGACGCGCGGCAAGACCCTGCGTGTCCACAAAGGACGAGCGAGGTTCCGTGACGACGCGCCGTCCGGCGGGCGGGTGCGGCTGCTGGAGCCGGACGAGGCGCACGAGCTGCTGCCCGGGCTGTACGAGCGGATCGCGCCGTACCGCACGGGCATGATCGACCGGCCCGGCGTGTGGTGGCAGTGGGCGCACCGCAGGCTGGTCGACCGCCACCACGTCGCGGTGCACACCGGCCCGGGCGGGGACGACGGTTTCGTGCTCTACCGCCCCGAGGAGCGGCGGACGTTCGAGCAGCCCGAGGCCGGTGCGGCGCTGGTGGTGGGCGAGCTGCACGCGACCGGGACCGGGGCGCTCACCGGGCTGTGGCGGTACCTGCTCAGCGTCGACCTGGTGGCCGAGGTGCGGGCACCCATGCGGCCGCTGGACGAGCCGATCGGCCTGCTGCTGACCGACCCCCGCGCGTGCGAGGTCGTGGGCCTGGAGGACAGCGGGTGGCTGCGGCTGGTGGACGTGCCCGCCGCGCTGGCCGCCCGGACGTACGGCGACGCCGACCCGGTCGTGCTGGAGGTCACCGACCCGGTCCTGCCGGAGAACTCGGGCCGCTACCGGATCTCGCCCGGCGGGGTGGAGCGCGTCGAGGACGCGCCGGACCTGCGGCTCGGCCTCACGGAACTGGCGATGCTCTACCTCGGCGACCGCGCGCCACGCCTGCTCGCCGAGACGGGCCGGATCGAGGTGCTGCGCCCGGAGGCGCTGCCGGTGGCGAACGCGTTGTTCGCCACCGGCAGCGTCCCGTTCTGCGGCACTCAGTTCTGAAGCGCCTCGCGCAACCGCACCTTCGCCCCGGTGCGGAGCACGGCGTTGCGGTAGATCCGGCCCGCGAACCACACCAGCACCGGGATCAGCGCCGCGACGAGCAGCACCGACAGCGCGGCCTCCCAGACCGGCACGCCGCCGAGGCCCAGGCGCATCGGCATGAGCGTGGGGGCGAAGAACGGCAGCACGGACAGGATCTCCACCAGCCGGTTGCCGGGGTCGGCAGGCAGCACCGAGACGCCGACGACGTACCCGGCGACGACGAACAGCAGTGCCGGGGTCACCGCCCCGCCGACCTCCTCCTGCCGTGACACGAGCGCGCCGAGCCCCGCGAACACGATGGAGTACATCAGGAAACCCAGCAGGTACCACACGACCAGCCACACGACCGTGCCCGCCGCCGCGGACACGGCGAGCGTCAGCACCCCGGTCGCGAGCCCCGCGGCCAGGCCCGCGGCGGCGATCGCGAGCACCTGCAGCAGGCCGACCGCGCCGATGCCCAGCACCTTGCCTGCCATCAGCTGCCATGGCCGGATCGTGGCGAGCAGCAGTTCCACGACGCGGCTGGTCTTCTCCTCGACCACACCCTGCGCCACGAGCTGCCCGTTGATCATCAGCGACACGTAGACCAGGACGCCCGCGATGATGCCGAGGACGAGCTGCTGGGGGTCGTACTGCCGGGGCGGGCTCAGCGGTTCCACGTCCACCGACGCGCTCGCCACCGCCGCGTTCACCTGCGCGGGGTCGCCGCCCAGCCGCGTGATCTGCTGGTCGAGCGCGAGCCGGCTCGCCAGCACGTTGAGCGCGGTGCGCAGGTCGGAGTTCAGGTCCTCCTGCACGACGACCCGCACGCGAGTGCCGTCGCCGACCAGCAGCGCGTCGAGCGAGCCGTCGCGCACCGCCTCGCGGCCCTGGGCCTCGTCGACCGGCCGGGTGGTGACATGCTGCCCGATCGCCTGCGCGCTCACCTGCAGTGGCGCGGCGAGCGACGCGTTGGGCGCGGTGTAGCCGATCGTGTGGTCCGACGTCGTGCCGCCGATCAGCTTGAGCACCACGGTGAACGCGACCAGCACGAGGATGAGCGCCGCAGTGCTGATCAGGTACGCCTTCGAGCGCAGGCGCGTGGTGATCTCCCGGTGCGCGACGAGCCCGATCGCGCCCCACGTCCCGTGGTTCATCGGGCGGCCTCCTCGGTGACGGCACTGCGGAACAACTCGGTCAGCGACGGCCGCCGCCGGGCGAACTCGTGCACCGGCCCGGTCGCCAGCGCCGCCCGCAGCACCGCCTGGTCGTCGGCGCCGTCGGCGAGTTCCAGTTCGGTCCGGGTACCCTCGCGGGCCAGCGCCCGCACCCCGGGCAGGACGTCGGCCCAGTCCGGCGGCGCCTGTGGCGCGTCGACGACGAGCCGGACGGCGCCGCCCGCCCGCAGCTCGTCGACACCGCCGCACGCGACGAGCGCGCCGTCGCGGATGATGCCGACGCGGTCGCACAGCCGCTGCACGAGGTCGAGCTGGTGGCTGGAGAACACCACGGGCACGCCCTGCGCCGCCTTCTCCCGCAGCACGTCGCTCATCACGTCCACCGCGACGGGGTCGAGCCCGGAGAACGGCTCGTCCAGCACCAGGATCTCCGGGTCGTGCACGAGCGCGGCGGCGAGCTGCACGCGCTGCTGGTTGCCGAGGCTGAGCTTCTGCACCTCGTCGTCGCGCCGGGCGGCGACGCCGAGCCGTTCCGTCCACTCCTGCGCGGCGCGGCGGGCCGCGGCGGCGTTCAGGCCGTGCAGCCGGGCCAGGTAGGTCAGCTGCTCGCCGACCTTCATCCGCGGGTAGAGCCCGCGTTCCTCCGGCATGTAGCCGATGCGGCGGCGGGTTTCGAGCGTGATCGGCGCCCCGTCCCAGCGCACCGCACCGCTGTCGGCCGCCAGCACGCCCAGCACGATGCGCATGGCCGTGGTCTTGCCGGCGCCGTTGCTGCCGACGAAACCGAACAGCTCACCGGCGCGGACGTCGAACGTCAGGCCGCGCAACGCGGTGGTGGTCCCGTAGGTCTTGGAGATCCCGTCGATCTCGAGTCGTCTTCCGGTCATCCCGGCTCCCCTCAGCGCGAAAAATGTGATATCACTATGATAGTTCCCGGCTGGGAGCGCAAGACCGGATCGAGGGGAAGACATGACCGAGACGGCGGTGGACATGCCCGCGCCGCGGGTGCGGGAGCGGCGGGCGAAGGCGGTACCGGGGCTGGTGGTGCTGGTGGTCGCGGTGGTGCTCGTGCTGGGCGGGGTGGCGCTGGCCGTCACGGTGCCCGCGCTCGCTGCGCTGGGTGCCTTGGTCGCGGTGGTGGGTGCGGTGCTGCTGCGGGGGCTGACGCCGGTCGCGCCGGGGGAGGCGCGGGTCGTGCAGCTGCTGGGGCGGTACACGGGCACGGTGCGGGAGGACGGCTTCCAGTGGGTGAACCCGTTCGCCGTGCGGCGGCGGGTGTCGACGCGGATCCGCAACCACGAGACCGACGTGGCGAAGGTGAACGACGCGGACGGCAACCCGATCGAGATCGCGGCCGTCGTGGTGTGGCAGGTGCGGGACACCGCGCAGGCACTGTTCGAAGTGGACGACTTCGTCGAGTTCGTGGCCATCCAGACGGAGACGGCGGTGCGGCACATCGCGAACGCCTACCCGTACGACACCCACGACGAGCCCGGGCTTTCGTTGCGGGACAACGCCGACGAGATCACGGAGAAGCTCAGCGAGGAGATCGGCGCCCGGGTCGCCTCGGCCGGGGTGCAGGTGATCGAATCGCGGATCACGCACCTGGCGTACGCGCCGGAGATCGCGCAGGCGATGTTGCGGCGGCAGCAGGCGGGGGCGATCGTGGCGGCGCGGCAGCGGATCGTCGAGGGTGCCGTGGGCATGGTCGAGCTGGCGCTGGACCGGCTGGCGCGGCACGACGTGGTGGACCTCGACGAGGAGCGGAAGGCGGCGATGGTGAGCAACCTGATGGTGGTGCTGGTCGGGGACCGGGACGCGCAGCCGGTCGTCAACACCGGGACGCTGTATTCGTAGTCGTGGCCGAGCGCAAGAAGATCCTGCTGCGGCTGGACCCGGCCGTCCACGACGCGCTCGCGAAGTGGGCGGCCGACGAGCTGCGCAGCACGAACGCGCAGATCGAGTTCCTGCTGCGCCGGGCGCTCGCCGAAGCCGGGCGGCTGCCCAGGGACGTCGGCCGGATGCGGCCGAGGGGGCGGCCGCGCAAGTCCGAAGGAGACGAGGATGAATCCGCCTGAGAGCCTGCCGGCGAGGATGTTCCTGCTGGCGTTCCACCCGGAGAAGCACCGGCTGACCGCCAGGGAGGACCTCGGCCACCTGCTGCGCGCGGCGGCGCTCGCGGAACTCGTCCTGAGTGGACGGTTGCGGGACGCGGACGGCAAGCCCGAGGCGACCGGGGCGCCGCCGCGGGATCCCGTGCTGGCGGCGGTGTGGGGTCAGATCGCGGAGTCCGCGCCGAAGTCGTGGGGCCGGTGGATCAGCCGGGGGCGCAAGGAGATCTTCGGTGCGGTGCGGGACGAGCTCGCGGCGGCGCGGGTGATCTCGGTGGAGCGGGCGCGGGTCCTTGGTGTGGTGCCCTACACGCGGATCACGCTGAGGGACCGGCCGCGCGCGAAGCGGCAGGCGGAGCTGGTGCGCCGCGCGGTGCGGGGGAGCCAGGCACCGTCCCGTGTGGACGGTGAGGTCGCGGCGCTGACGGCCCTCGCGGCGGCGGGGCAGCTGCGGGTCGTGGTGCCGGGCCGGGACCGCCGCCAGTACCGCGACCGGCTGGAGGCGCTGTCGGCCCCCATCACCCCGGTGACGAAGGCCCTCCGCCGCGCGATCCGCGCCCAGCACGCGGCCCAGTCGTCAGGGGGTTGAGGGGGGAGGGTTGCGGGGTTGCCGTCGGGAGGGGGCGGGCGGTTGGAGTTCCGGGCGGTGGCCGGGCCCGGATTTCGAAGGCGCTGCCGGGGCGTCTGGAGGGCTACAGCCCGAGGGTAGCCCGAGGGTGGCCGCGGCGGTTCAAGCTCTCGGCCCCGGATCCCGGCCCCCGCCTACCCACTCGCCACCGTGAAGGTGTGGCGCCCCTCTCCGCCGCGCTCTCCGTCGTGACGGCGCGGTGCTCCGCTCCGCCGCCCGGCGCCGAAACCCCTACCGAACCGCGTCCAGGGCGGCCACCAGGCGCTTCACCGAACCGCCCAGGTTCCAGCGGTTCGTGAGTTCCTCCAGGCGCTCCGGGTCCCGCACCGCGGGTGGCACGGCGTCGGAGCCCGAGAGGGTCACCGGGGAGTTCACCGCCACCTCCACGACCGTCGGCGCGACCGTCAGGTAGTCCTCCGCCGCGGTGAGTTTCAGGCGCATCTTCAGCGGCAGGTCCTTGTTCCCGGACTTCGCCGCGGCCAGCAGCTCCTGCACCGAACCGAACTGCGTGATCAGCTTCGCCGCCGTCTTCTCGCCGATGCCCGCCACGCCGGGCAGGCCGTCCGACGGGTCGCCGCGCAGGGCGGCCATCGCCGCGTACGCCGGGCCCGCGCCGTCCACCGGCACGCCGTAGCGCTCCGCCACCTCCGCCGGGCCCAGCACCTCCGCCTTCGCCCAGCCCTTCCCCACGTAGATCACCGACGCCGGCGTCGGCGTGGTGCGGACCAGCTGGAACAGGTCCCGGTCCCCGGTGATCACCTCGACCGGGTCGCTCTTCTCCCGCGCCGTGAGCGCGCCGATCACGTCGTCCGCTTCGTAGCCGGGCGCCTCGGCCGTCGCGAGCCCGACCGCCGCCAGCAGGTCCAGGATGATCGGCACCTGCGGCGTCAGCGTGTCCGGCACCTCCTCGGCGTTCGCGGCCTCGTCGGCGACCCGGTGCGCCTTGTAGCTCGGCAGCAGGTCCACCCGGAACTGCGGCCGCCAGTCCGCATCGAGGCACGCCACCAGCCGCGAGGGCCGCCGGTCGGTGAGGATCCGCGCGAGCGTGTCGGCGAACCCGCGCACCGCGTTCACCGGCGTCCCGTCGGGCGCCGTCATCGACTCCGGCAGCGCGTAGAACGACCGGAAGTACAGGCTCGCGGAATCCAGCAGGGCTAGCGTCACGCCTTCAGCCTGCCAGACGGGCTTGTGCAATGTGACATACTACTGAGCATGGATGTCGTCGTGGTGGGTGCGGGCATGGTCGGGGCGGCCTGTGCGCACTTCTGCGCGCGGGCGGGGCTGCGGGTCACGGTCGTCGACCGGGGCACCGTCGCGGGGGGCACGACCAGCGGCGGTGAGGGCAACATCCTGGTGTCCGACAAGGAACCCGGGCCCGAGCTCGACCTCGCGCTGCTGTCGGTCCGGCTGTGGCGGGAGTTCGGCGAGCGCTTCGGCGCCGAAGCGCTCGAACTGCAGCCGAAGGGCGGCGTCGTGGTGGCCCAGTCGCCCGAAGCCGCCGCCGGGCTGGCGAAGCTCGCCGCCGCCCAGCGCGACAGCGGGGTCGACGCCCGGGACGTGACGCCCGCGGAGTTGTTCGAGCTGGAGCCGAACCTGACGCGGGAGGTGACGAGCGGCGTCTTCTACCCGCAGGACATGCAGGTGCAGCCGATGCTCGCCGCCGCGCGGCTGCTGCGGGACGCCACCGTGCTCACCGGAACCGAGGTCCTCGGCTTCCGCCGCGACGGTGACGGCGCGCTGACCGGGGTCGAGACCAGCGCCGGTTTCCTGCCCGCGCAGTGGGTGATCAACGCCGCCGGCACGTGGGGCGGCGAGGTCGCGACGCTGGCGGGCGCCCCCGTGCCGGTGTTGCCGCGCCGGGGGTTCGTGCTGGTGACCGAACCGCTGCCGGTGGTGGTGCGGCACAAGGTCTACACCGCCGACTACGTGGCGAACGTCGCGAGCGGGGACGAGGGCCTGGAGACCTCCGTCGTCGTCGAGGGCACGCAGGCGGGCACGGTGCTGATCGGGGCGAGCCGCGAGCGGGTGGGCTTCGACCGGACGTTTTCGCTGCCCGTCGTGCGGAAGCTCGCCGCGCAGGCGATCGGCGTGTTCCCGTTCCTCGCCGACGTGGGACTCCTGCGCAGTTATCTCGGGTTCCGCCCGTACTGCCCCGACCACCTGCCGGTGATCGGCCCCGATCCGCGGGTGCCCGGGCTGGTGCACGCGTGCGGGCACGAGGGCGCGGGGATCGGCCTGTCCGCCGCGACGGGACGGCTGATCGCACAGGTCGTCTCCGGGGAGAAGCCGGAGCTGGACCTGCACCCGTTCCGGCCGGAGCGATTCGAGGAGGAGGCGGCGTGAGGTTTTCCTTCCAGGGCGAGGAAATCGAGGCCGAAGACGGCCAGAGCGTCGGCGCGGCGCTGATCGCGGCGGGCCGCCGGTCCTGGCGCACGACGCGGCACGGCGGCGAGCCGCGCGGGATCTTCTGCGGCATCGGCGTCTGCTTCGACTGCCTCGTCGTCGTCAACGGACGCCCCAACCAGCGGGCCTGCCTCACCGAACCCCGCGAAGGCGACCGGATCGAGCCGCAGGAAGGAGCCGGACGTGCCGACCTCGCCTGCTGACATCGCCGTCCTCGGCGCTGGTCCCGCAGGGCTCGCCGCCGCCGTCGCCGCGTCCCAGGCCGGTGCGCGGGTCGTGCTGCTCGACGCCGGGCAGCGGGTGGGCGGCCAGTACTGGCGCCACCGCGACGGCGACACCGGCGCCGGGCACCACCACTGGCGCGAGCTGCAACGGCTCCGCGCGGCCGCGCCGGAGTTCCTGGACGGGCGGCAGGTCTGGCACGTCGAACCCGGCTTCACCTTGCACACCAACGAAGGCGAGGTTCACGCCCGCACGCTCATCGTCGCGACGGGCGCCTACGACCGGCAGTTGCCGTTCCCCGGCTGGACGCTGCCGGGCGTGTTCACGGCCGGTGGCGCGCAGGCGCTGCTCAAGGGGCAGGGCGTGACCGCCGGACGCCGAGTCGTCGTCGCCGGGACCGGGCCGTTCCTGCTGCCCGTGGCCGCGGGGCTCGCCGAAGCCGGGGCACGCGTCGTCGCGGTGTGCGAGGCCGGTTCGCCCGCGGGCTTCGCGCGGCGCCCGCCGCTGGCGAAGCTGGCGGAAGGCGCCGGATACGCCCGCACGTTGCTGAAACACCGCATTCCGTACCGCGTCCGCACGACCGTCGTCGCCGCACACGGCACCGGCAGCGTGCAGGGAGCGACGATCGCCTCCCTCGACGCGGACTGGAACATCGTCGGCACCCGTGAGGTCGAGTGCGACGCGATCGCCGTCGGGTACGGGTTCACCCCGCAGCTGGAGATCCCGCTGCAGCTGGGCTGCGCAACCCGGCTCGACGTCGACGGCAGCCTCGTCGCGGACGCCGATGACCAGCAGCGGGCGAGCGTGCCCGGGGTGTACCTGGCGGGGGAGGTGTGCGGCGTCGGCGGCGCACCACTGTCCCTTGTGGAGGGCGAGCTGGCCGGGCTGCACGCGGCGTTCGCCACGGTCGGCGCTGTCCCGGACAACGCGAGGGTGGCCCGGCTGCTGCGGAAACGCCGTCAGGCCAGGGCGTTCGCCCGCCTGCTGCACGAAACCCACCCCGTGCGGCCGGGCTGGCGCACCTGGCTGAGCGAGGACACCCAGCTGTGCCGGTGCGAGGAGGTGACCGTCGGCCGCGTACGAGAGTCCATTGTGGACCTCGGTGCGACGGACGCCCGTTCGGTGAAGCTCCTCGCCCGGCCCGGCATGGGGATGTGCCAGGGCCGCGTGTGCGGCTTCGCCACCTCGTGCCTCGTCGCCGCCGAGCGCGGCCGGGCGCACACGGCACAGGACCTGCTCGCGATGGCCGCGAGGCCGATCGCCAATCCGGTCCCGCTCGGGACCCTGTCGGAAACCCACCCCACCCCAACCCTGGAGGGCTCATGACCGCGTGGCACGGCGTTCTCGTGGCAACCGCACTGCCGCTGACCGAAAACCTGGAGGTCGACTACGACCGTTTCGCCGAGCACGTGGCGTGGCTCGCCGCCGAGGGCTGCGACGGCGTGACGCCGAACGGCTCGCTGGGGGAGTACCAGACGCTCACGCCGGAGGAACGCGCCCGCGTCGTCACGACGGCGGTGGCGGCCGCGCCTGAAGGCTTCACGGTGATGCCCGGCGTCGCCGCGTACGGCGCCGCCGAAGCACGCAGGTGGGCCGAGCAGGCGGGCGAGGCGGGCTGCCCGGCGGTGATGTTGTTGCCGCCCAACGCCTACCGCGCGGACGAACGGGCCGTCATCGCCCACTACCGCGAGGTCGCGAAGGCGGGCCTGCCGATCGTCGCCTACAACAACCCCATCGACACCAAGGTCGACCTCGTCCCCGAACTGCTCGCCGAGCTGCACGCGGAAGGCCTCATCGTCGGGGTCAAGGAGTTCTCGGGCGACGTCCGCCGCCCGTACCGGATCGCCGAGCTGGCGCCGGGCCTGGATGTCCTGTGCGGCGCCGACGACGTGTCGCTGGAGCTGGCGGTCGCGGGCGCGCCCGGCTGGGTTTCGGGCTACCCGAACGCCCTGCCGAAGGCGTGCGTGGAGCTGTGGCGCGCCGCGAGCGCGGGCGAGCTGGACCGGGCCGTGCCGCTCTACCGGCAGCTGCACCCGTTGCTGCGCTGGGATTCCCGCACCGAGTTCGTGCAGGCGATCAAGCTGAGCATGGACATCGCGGGCCGCTACGGCGGGCCGTGCCGCCACCCGCGCGTGCCGCTCACGCCGGAGCACGAGAAGCTCGTGCGCGAGGCGACCGAGAAGGCGCTCGCGGAAGGGCTGCGCTGACCATGCGGACCCAGCGCGTCTTCCACGCGGTCGATTCGCACACCGAGGGCATGCCGACGCGCGTCATCACGGGCGGCGTCGGCGTGGTGCCGGGCGCGACCATGTTCGACCGGCGGCGGTACTTCATCGAAAACCTCGACCACCTGCGGCAGCTGCTGATGTACGAACCGCGCGGGCACTCGGCCATGAGCGGCGCGATCCTGCAGCCGCCCACGCGGGACGACGCCGACTGGGGTGTGCTGTTCATCGAGGTCTCCGGCTGCCTGCCGATGTGCGGGCACGGCACGATCGGCGTGGCGACCGTGCTGGTCGAGACCGGCATGGTCGAGGTGACCGAGCCCGTCACGACCGTGCGGCTGGACACCCCGGCCGGGCTCGTCGTCGCGGAGGTCGCGGTCGAGGGCGGGGCCGCCCGGTCGGTGACCATCCGGAACGTGCCGTCGTTCTCCGTCGGGCTGGACCGGAAGGTCGAGGTGCCCGGGCTCGGGCAGGTGCGCTACGACCTCGCGTTCGGCGGGAACTTCTACGCGATCGTCGAACTGGCGGAACTCGGCCTGCCCTTCGACCGGGCGGAGAAGCAGCGGCTGCTCGACGCGGGGCTGGCGATCATGGCCGCGATCGACGAGCACGACCTGCCGGTGCACCCGGCGAACCCGGAGATCACCGGCTGCCACCACGTCTACCTCGCCGCCCCCGGTTCGGACGCGCGCCACTCGCGGCACGCCATGGCCATCCACCCCGGCTGGTTCGACCGGTCGCCGTGCGGCACGGGCACCAGCGCGCGAATGGCGCAGCTTCACGCACGCGGGGAACTGCCCCTGCACACCGACTTCCGCAACGAGTCGTTCATCGGCACGCAGTTCATCGGGCGGCTGGTGGAGGAGACCGAGGTCGCCGGCGTGCCCGCGGTCGTCCCGACCATCACCGGGCGGGCGTGGCTGACCGGCACCGCGCAGTACTTCCTCGACCCCGACGACCCGTTCCCGGCGGGGTTCCAGCTGTGATCGGGGAGGCCGCGGCGATCGGCGCGCTGCGGGAGGCCCTGCGCGCGGGGCTCGACCCGGACGCGGGGCCGCCGCGGTCGGTCGTGCCGGTGCGCCACGGGCAGCTGCTGCTCATGCCGGCCGAGTGGGGCCGGTACACGGGCGTGAAGGTGGCGAGCGTGGCGCCGCGCAACCCCGCCCGCGGCCTCGCCCGGATCCAGGGGCAGTACCTGCTGCTGGACGGCGAAACCCTGGCGCCGCTGGCCGTGCTGGACGGGGTGGCGCTCACGAACGTCCGGACGGCGGCCGTGTCGGCGGTGGCCGTCGACGCGCTCGCCGCGCCCGGCCCGGCGCGGCTGCTCGTGTTCGGCACCGGTCCGCAGGCGCGTAGCCACGTGGCGGCGCTGCGGGTGGTGCGGCCCGTGGTGGACGTCGTGATCGTGGGCCGGGACCCGGGGCGTGCCGGGCGTTTCGCGGCGGAGGTCGGCGGGCGGGTCGGCACGGCGGACGACGTGCGGGACGCGGATCTCGTCGCGTGTTGCACGACCGCGCGTGAGCCGCTGTTCGACGGGGCACTGCTCCGGCCGCACGCGACGGTGGTCGCGGTCGGTTCGCACGAGCCGGACGTCCGCGAGGTGGACGACGAGACCGTGCGTCGCTCGACGGTCGTCGTGGAGTCGGTGGCGACGGCGCTTCGGGAGGCCGGGGATGTCGTGCAGGCGGTGGCGGCAGGGGCCTGCGATCCGGCGGAACTGGTCGGCCTGGCGGCGGTCGTGCGGGGCGAGGCTGCGGTGTCTCCCGAGGCGCCCCGTCTGTTCAAGAGCGTCGGCATGGCGTGGGAGGATCTGGTGGTCGCCGCGGCCGAGTACGAGGAGGGGGAATGACGGCTGACCACGAGCCCGTGCTGCCCTCGTTCGGCGCCCGCGGCAACCTGCGGGACGAGATCATCCAGACCCTGCGCGCGGCCGTCATCTCCGGTGAGCTGCGGCCGGGTGTGGTGTACTCCGCGCCCAGCCTGGCGGCGCAGTTCGGGGTCTCGGCGACGCCCGTCCGCGAGGCGATGCTCGACCTGGCGAAGGAAGGGCTCATCGATACCGTGCGGAACAAGGGGTTCCGCGTCACCGAACTGTCCGAAAAGGACCTCGATGACCTGAGTGAGCTGCGCGCGCTGATCGAGGTGCCGACGGTCCGGCGGATCACCGAGGCCGGGGTCGATCGCGCGGTGCTGGACGAGCTGCGCCCGGTCGCGGCGGCGATCGCGGACGCCGCAGCCGCGGGTGACCTGATCACGCACATCAAGGCGGACATGGAGTTCCACCTGCGGCTGCTCGCGCAGGGCGGGAACCCGCACCTGGTGGAGACGGTCCGTTCGCTGCGCGCCCGCTCGCGGATCTACGGCCTGCGCTCGCTGGCGGACCGCGGGGAGCTGGTGCCCTCCGCGGCCGAACACGCGCAGCTGCTGGACCTCATCGCCGCCGGCGACGCCGACGGGGCGGAGGCGCTGATGGACCGCCACATCCGGCACGTGCGGGGCATCTGGGCCCGTTGAGGCCGGGCCGCGCGGTGGGCGCGGTGGGGTGGTGGGTGGCGCTGGGGGCGCCTCGGTGCGGTGGGTGGCGCGGGTGGCCTGCCTGGTGGTGGGTTGCGCCTCGGGTGGTGGCGTTGGGGGCACCTGTGCGGCGGCCTGAGCAGTGGCGATGGCAGCCGGCGGGGCGGCGCGGGCGGTGGCGCTGGTGCTCGCGCGGCGCCAGGAGTGGCGGGTGGCGGTGACCCCGCCGTCGGGGCGGCGCCACCCGCGGGGCCCCCAACCCGCCGCAGCAACCACCCCACCCGGACCCCGTGACACGCCCGGCTTCCCGCCGCCGGTGGCCGCCCGGCACCTCCCGCCCCCGCTCGTGCGCCGCGCATAGTGAGCGGGCGCTCACGGGTGCGGTGAGCACACCGCCGCCGCCGTGCGGACTTCTAGCTTTCCAGGCACGTCTGCTGGATTGGAGTTCGTCATGGCGCGGTACCGCGTGTCGATGGACATCGGTGGCACCTTCACCGATGTGGTCACCTACGACGACGAGGCCGGGGTGTTCGCGGCGACCAAGGCCTCGACCACCCCGGACGACCTGAGCGAAGGGGTGCTCGCCGGGCTCGGTTCCGTCGTCGAAACGCCCGGGGACATCGGGTTCCTGGTGCACGGCACCACCCAGGGCCTCAACGCGTTCCTCGAACGCCGCGGCGTGCCGGTGCTGCTGCTGGGCACCGCCGGGGTCGAGGACACCTACCACATCGCCCGCGGTCCCCGGACCCGGCTGTACGACCTGCACTACCGCAAGCCCGAACCGCTCGTGCCCCGGCGCGACGTGCTCGGCATCGGCGGCCGCATCGCGCCGGACGGCAGCGAGCTGACCCCGCTGGACGAGGACGCCGTGCGGGCCGCGGCGGCCACGGCGAAGGAACGCGGCCACGGCGCCATCGCCGTCGCGTTCCTGTTCAGCTACGCCAACCCCGCCCACGAACTGCGCGCCCGCGAGATCCTGCTGGAGGAGCTGGGCGAGGACTTCACCGTCTCGCTGTCGCACGAGGCGGCCAAGGAGTGGCGCGAGTACGAGCGCACCTCCTCGGCGGTCGTCGAGAGCTACACCGGTCCCATCGTCCGCCGCTACCTCAGCAACCTCGAAGTCCGCCTGCGCGAGGGCGGCCTCGCCGTCCCGCTGCACGTCATGCAGTCCTCCGGCGGCATCCTCACCGCCGACTCGGCACGAGCCCGGCCGCTGCAGACCCTGCTGTCCGGCCCGGTCGGCGGCGCGATCGCGTGTGCCGAGCTCTCCCGCGTCAGCGGCAGGCCGAACCTCATCGGCGTCGACATGGGCGGCACCTCGTTCGACGTCTCGCTCATCGTGGACGGCGAGCCCGACACCTCGGCCGAGGCCCAGCTCGAAGGCCTGCCGATGCTGATGAGCGTCGTCAACATCCACACCGTCGGCGCCGGCGGCGGGTCCGTCGCCTGGGTCGAGGCCGGCGGGCTGCGGGTCGGGCCGCGCTCGGCGGGCGCCCGGCCGGGGCCGGTCTGCTACGGCCGCGGTGGCACCGAGCCGACCGTGACCGACGCCAACCTCGTGCTCGGCCGCATCGACCCCGAGGGTTTCGCGGGCGGGCAGATGACGCTCGACACGGCCGGCGCCCGAAAAGCCGTCGGCGAGCTCGGCGAGACCTTCGGGCTCGACGCGGTCGCGATGGCCGAGGGCATCTGCGACGTGGCGAACTCCAAGATGGCGCAGGCGATCCGCACCATCACGGTGTCGCGGGGCATCGAGCCGCGGGACTCCAGCCTCGTCGCGTTCGGCGGCGCGGGCCCCATGCACGCGGTGTTCCTCGCCCGCGAACTGGGCATCGCCGAGACGATCGTGCCGCGCTTCCCCGGCGCGTTCTCCGCCTGGGGCATGCTGCAGACCCGCATCCGCAAGGACTTCACCGAGCCGTACTTCTTCCTCGACGCCGACCTCGACGGTGCCGACCTCACCGCGGTGCTCACGCGCTTGGAGGAGCAGGCGCTGGCGACGCTGGGCGAGGAGGGCGTGCCCGACGGGCAGCGTTCGGTCGCGCACTCGGTCGACATCCGTTACGAGGCACAGGAATACACGCTGACGGTGCCCATCGCCGACGCGGCCGAACCGTCCACTCCGGACTTCCTGAAGGTCATGGCCGAGCGGTTCGCCGAGATGCACCACAGCCGGTACGGGCACGCGAACCTGGGCGCCCCCATCGAGTTCGTCACCGTGCGCACCGCCGCGTTCGGCGACCTGGGCCGCCCCGAGCCGCAGAAGTGGCCGCACGCGGAGTCCCCGGAGTTCCCGCACGAGGTCCGGCAGGTCGTGTTCGGCGGCCGGCCGTGCGACGCGATCGTGGTGCGCCGCGACGACCTGCTCACCGGCCACACGTTCGACGGCCCCGGCGTCATCGTCGAGGACACCGCGACCACCGTCGTCCCGCCGCAGTACTCGGTCTCCGTCGACGAGATCGGTTCGCTCATCATCCGCAGCAAGGAGAGCCAGTGACCGCAGCCACGACCGTCGACCCGGTCACGGTCGAGATCATCCGCAACGCGCTGACCTCGGCCGCCGACGACATGAACGCGACCCTCATCCGCTCGGCCTACACGCCCATCATCTACGAATGCGGCGACTGCGTCGTCGCGCTGCTCGACGCCGACCACCAGGTGCTGGGGCAGTCCGCGGGCCTGCCGATCTTCCTCGGCAACCTGGAGACCTGCACCCGCGCGACCGAGGAGCAGTTCGGCCGCGACGTGTGGCAGCCGGGCGACGTCTGGATCCTCAACGACAGCTACCTCGGCGGCACCCACCTCAACGACGTGACGATCTTCGGGCCGGTGTTCGTCGGCGACACGCTCGTCGGGTTCACGGCTTCGCGGGCGCACTGGATCGACGTCGGGTCCAAGGACCCCGGCGGGTCGATGGACTCCGTGTCGATCTTCCAGGAGGGCCTGCGGCTCGGCCCGCAGAAGCTCGTCTCGGGCGGCAAGGACGAGGCCGCGCTGATGGACACCATCGCGCGCAACGTCCGGTTCCCCTACCCGACCACCGGGGACATGCACGCCATGATCGCGTGCATCACGATGGGGGAGAAGCGGCTGCAGGAGATCGTCGAGCGGTTCGGGCTGGACACGCTGGAGGCGGCGCGGGACGAGATCTTCCGCCAGACCGAGCTGCTGGAGCGCGAGACGATCGCGGCCATCCCGGACGGCGTGTACGCGGCGGAAGGCGTGCTGGACAACGACGGCGTCGACCTGGACGCGCCGATCCCGATCCGGCTCAAGGTCACCGTCGCCGGCGACACGATCGACTTCGACGTCACCGAGTCCGCGGACCAGACCACCGGCCCGGTCAACTGTGGTGTGGCCCAAGCGGTTTCGGCGTTGCGCGTGGGCTACAAGCTGCTGGTGAGCCCCGACCTGCCGGGCAACGGCGGCTCGTTCCGCACGATGACCACGCAGGTGCGCGAGGGTTCCGTGCTCGGGGCGACCGCGCCCGCGGCGTGCCAGTGGTACTTCTCGCACCTCGGCCTGCTGATCGACATGGTGGCCCGCGCGCTGGCGCCCGCGATGCCCGACCGGGTCGCGGGAGCCAGCCACGGCGACTCGATGATCGTGCTGACCTCGGGCACGGACCCCCGCTACGGCAGGGAGTTCGTCAGCCTGGAGGCCACCGTCGGCGGCTGGGGCGCGTGGTCGGGGTCCGACGGGGAAAGCGCTCTCATCAACAACGTCAACGGTTCACTGAAGGACATCCCCATCGAGGTGCTGGAGACGCGGTACCCGTTCCGCATCACCGAGTACCGCATCCGCCCCGACTCGGGTGGCGCGGGCAGGTGGCGCGGCGGCAACGGCGTGGTCCGGGAGTACGAGGCCCAGACCGACTGCTCGCTGTCGCTGTGGTTCGAGCGGTCGCGGCAGCCGGCGTGGGGCCTGTTCGGCGGTGAGGACGCGGTCGGGCCCGAGGTCGTGATCAACCCCGGGCGGCCGGACGAGCGCCGGATGCTGAAGGTCAACGGCGCGACCATCCGCAAGGGCGACGTGATCCGCTGTGCGACCGGCGGTGGCGGCGGCTACGGCGACCCGGTGGAACGCTCCGCCGACGACGTCCGCGCCGACGTCGCCGACCGCAACATCACCCCGGAGACGGCGATGAGCCGCTACGGGATCGGCGGCTAGGACAACCGCGGCAAGGTACCCGCGAGATTGCGCTGGGTGGCCATGACGTGCTCGATCAACGTGACGAGCACCTGCTTGGTCGACTCCTTGTCCCGCGCGTCGCAGAGGAGGACCGGGACGCTCTCGTCGAGTTCGAGGGCGTCCCGGACCTCTTCGGTGCCGTAGCGGTACGCGTCGTCGAAGCAGTTGACGCCCACGACGAACGGGATCTGCCGCCGCTCGAAGAAGTCCACCGCCGGGAAACAGCTTTCCAGGCGGCGGGTGTCGGCCAGCACCACCGCGCCCAGCGCGCCGATGGCCAGCTCGTCCCACATGAACCAGAACCGGTCCTGCCCCGGGGTGCCGAACAGGTACAGGATCAGCTCGGGGTTGATCGTGATGCGGCCGAAGTCGAGCGCGACCGTGGTGGTCGTCTTGCGCTCGACCCCGGTCAGGTCGTCGACCGTGGCCGAGGCCGCGGTGAGCGCCTCCTCGGTGCGCAGCGGCGGCACCTCGCTGACCGAGCCCACCATCGTCGTCTTGCCGACGCCGAAACCGCCTGCGATGAGCAGCTTCAGGGTGAGCGCGTTGAGGTTGCGCCGGTACTGCGGGACGCCCGGCCGGGCGCCGGGGTTCGAGAGCTGTCCTCGAACGGGGGAGTCCACTGTGCTTGCCGCCCTATCAGAGTCTGCGGATGCCATCGAGCACCGCCTGGAGGATGCGTTCGTCGGGGGCCGCCGTCATCGGGGTCGCGCTGCGGAAGATCACGTGGTTCTGCTCGATCAGGTCCGCCAGCAGCACCTTCACGACCGGCAGCGGCAGCTCGAGGTACGCGGCGACCTCGGCCACCGACATCGGCTGCTGGCACAGGCGCACGACGCGGGCGTACTCCTGCGGCAGGTGCGCCGCGTCCATGATCGAGGTCACCGCGACCACGAGCGTCAGCAGATCCAGCCCGATCGTGTCGGTCCGGGTCCGGCCGCCGGTGACCGTGTAGGGCCGGACCAGCGGTCCGGCGGCGTCATCGAACCACGCCTCTTCCTCGGCTGTCATGGCGTCGTGTCAGGCTCTCGGTTCACGCCGGGCCACCGGCGTGTTCCACGCGCGGAGCGGAGCTGAGCACCGCCCCGACGCGCTTGACCATCATGTTCATCGCGTAGGCGACGAGGCCCATGTCGGCCTCCTCGCTGGTGAGCAGGGCCAGGCAGGCCCCGTACCCCGCCGCGGTCACGAAGAGGAACGCGTGGTCCATCTCCACCACGGTCTGCCGCACCTGGCCACCGCCGAAGTGCCTGCCGGTGCCCTTGGCGAGGCTCTGGAACGCCGAGGCGACGGCGGAGAGGTGCTCCCCGTCCTCCTCGGTCAGGTTGGACGACCGGCCGATGAGCAACCCGTCAGCGGACAGCACCACGGCCCGGTCGGCTCCGGCGACCTGCTGGAGCAGATCGTCGAGCAACCAGTCCAGTTCGTTCAAGCCCGGATTGGCCATCATCTGTGCTCTCCAAAGAAATCGGTGGCGGCTGGGTCGGTGCTGCGGGCCCGCCGCGTCCCCTGCTGGAACGAGGCGAGCCTGCTGCGAGCCTGGTCGGGGTCCTCCCTCGGCTCGTACGACGTGGGTTCCTCGTAGGTCACCTCGTCGGTGCGCAACTGCGGAGCCAGGTTCTGCTGGCGCCGGCGGCGGGGCAGCTGGGGACGGTCCGGTGACAGCGGGCCCGGCGGCTGCGAGGACCGGGTGTCACGGGACGTCCTGGTGTCCTGGGACGGCCTGCTCGGCTGCGGCGAACGGGCCTGGTGCTGGGGCTGGCGGGCCTGGTGCTGCGGCTCGCGCTGCGGCTGTGCCGGGGGCTGCTGCTCCCGCGCCGGGCGGAACAGGTCCACCCGCTGGGTGCTCTCCGCGGCGGGCGCGCCCAGCGTGCCGTTGTGCCGCGCGGTCTCCTCGGCCGAGGGCACCGCCTGCGGGCGGCGCACCGGCAGGCTCGGGTGGTTCGCCGCCTGCGCCTGCGGGGGCACCGGGGCGGACACGGCGGACGGCTCGGGCTCGTCGGCCAGCTGCACCGGCGTGAGCAGCTCGGAACGGACCAGCACGATCGCGCGCGTGCCGCCGTAGGCCGAGGGCCGCAGCGTCACCGCGATGCCGTGCCGCGACGCCAGCCGCGCCACCACGAACAGGCCGAGCCGGGGCTCGGCCGACAGCGCCATCATGCTGAAGTCCGGCGGGTCGGCGAGCATCGAGTTCAGCTCGTCGATCTGCTCGGCCTCCATGCCGAGGCCCTGGTCCTCGATCTCCAGCACCACGCCGCGGCCGACGACGTCACCCCACACCTCGACGCGCGACTGCGGCGGCGAGAACGACGTGGCGTTGTCGATCAGCTCCGCCAGCAGGTGGATCAGGTCGGCGACCACCGGCCCGTTGACCGCGACCGCGGGCATCTTGCCCACGTTGACGCGGGCGTAGTCCTCGGTCTCGGCGGTGGCGCCGCGGATCAGGTCGGCCAGCGCGACCGGGTTGCGCCACTGGCGGCCCGGCCGCTCGCCGCCGAGGATGATCAGGTTCTCGGCGTTGCGGCGGGCGCGGGTGGACAGGTGGTCCAGCTTGAACAGCAGGTCCAGCTGGTCGGGGTCCTCCTGCTTGCGCTCGGCCTCGTCCAGCGCCTTGAGCTGCCGGTGCACGAGCACCTGGCTGCGGTGCGCGATGTTGAGGAACACCTTGCTGGTGCCCTCGCGGGTCTTGGCCTCGTCCACGGCGGCGGCGACGGCGGTCTGCTGCGCCTTGTTGAACGCGTCGGCGACCTGCCCGATCTCGTCCTCGCCGTGGTCGAGCAGCGACATCTCGGTGTCGAGGTCGACGTCCTCGCCGTTGCGGACCCGGCCGACGAGCTCCGGCAGCCGGGTGTCGGCCATCTCCAGCGTCTCCTCGCGCAGCCGGTGGAGGCGGCGGACGAGCCTGGTCGACAGGCGCCACGCGATGACCGTGACGATGAGCGCGAGGATGATCGCCGCCGCACCGGCCGCGATCGCCGTGACCAGGTCCCGGTTACCGGTGTCGATCTCGACGTTGGTGGCGTTGGTGCTCTGCTGGATGTAGAGGTTCATCAGCGCGCCGGCGACCTGGGTGGTGGCCGCCTGCCACTGCTGCGGCGTGATGCCGGCGGGCAGGGTCCGGTGGTTGCCGCCGATGATCGAGGCCTCGACGGCCGTCACGGTCGACCAGGCGGGGCTCGCCTTCAGCGCGTTGTACTGCTGCGCGACCGACGGGATCATCTCGGGCACCGCGTTGTCGAAGCCGGCGTGGTAGGCGCCGACGGTCGCGATGAAGGCGTTGAACTCGTCGTCGGACAGACCGCCGTTGGCGATCCCGCCCGAGGCGAGCGCGACGCTGCGCGCCATCTGGTCGGCCGCCACGAACAGCGGCATCGCGGTGGCCCGCAGGTACGCGGTCTTCGCGTCCGGCGTCCCCTCGGCGACGCCGAGCAGGCCGTCGGTGTAGGTGTCGAGGATCCGGTTGTAGAAGGTGTAGGCGTCGAGCAGGGAGACCTGGCCCGCGTCCACCTTCGCGCGGAACTCGGGCAGCTGCGCGAGGTTCGCGGCGGTCTGGTTGATGCTCGCCTGGACGCGCGGCGGTGCCTGGTCGTAGAGGCCGGCCAGGTTCTGGCCCTGCCCGGCGCCGGTGCTGTCCGTCTTCGCCCTGACCTGCTCCAGCTGGGGCCGCACGGACCCGTTCGTCGCCAGCTCGGTCAGCGTGAGCTGGCGCTCCTGCTGGACCGCGGCGAAGAACTGCACGGCGATCGGCGACGAGTCGTGCACCTTCGTGATGAACGACCGCGCCGAGATCGCGGAGTACAGCAGATATCCTGCGAGTGCGACGCCGGCCACCAGCAGCGCGATGCTGGGCACGAAGGCGATCGACAACACCCTCGTCCGGATCGAAGCACGTCCCTTGCGTGGTCCGAAGTTCTTCTTCAAGGCTCCTGAGGGCCTTCCCGCACTCGTTGTAACTGGCCAGGGCCCCCGCACCCAGTTGACATGTGGCGCCGGGTCGGCCCGGTGGCGTCTCCAGCGCCTGCGCAGGTTAATCGTGACAGCAACTGTGAGTCAACTTCACGTTTCGGATCATTCCTCTGTGTAACTTGACATCGCCGCCGACTGTCCGAATCCCCTTCGAGAGACCTGCGCGCTGTGCAGCATACCGCCGGGGAAAAGCCCCCTCGTGCAGGGGGAACCGCGTTCAAACCCGGCCGGGTACCCAGAGTGACGCCAGCGAGTAGCACAACACGTGCAGGGCAAGCCTGCGGGCGGGATCGTCGAACACCAGGCCCAGTTCCTTCGCCCTCGCCACGCGGGACAGCACGGTGTTGCGGTGCACCCCCAGCCGGGCCGACGCCTGGCTGAGCGAACCACCGCAGTCGAGCACGGCCAGCACGGTGTCCACCAGCGCCTCGCGGTCGCGGGCGCCCATCAGGTCGGCCAGGCAGAGGTCGGCGACCTCCGCGATCTGCCCGCGCGGGAGCCACGCCAGCGCCGCCCTGGCACCCACCTGGTCGAACCACTGGACCGAACCCGGGCCGCCGTCCCCGGCCACGTGGGCGGCCAGCCGCGCTTCGGTGACCGACCGCATCAGCCCGGGAACACCGGGATGCGCCCCGCCGACGCCGAGCACGAGGCCGTGGCTCGCCGCGGTGCGGGTCATCGTGCCGAGCGCGCGGCGCAGGGCGGCCGTGTCGTCCTCGGCGTCCTCGGGGGAGTTCTGCCACGACAGCCAGCCGTCGGAGTCGGCGATCAGCGGCCAGTCCGGCCGGTGCCGCTGCCACGCCGCCCTGACCAGCTGCGTCAGCTCCTCCGCCGGTGTGCCGCCGTGCAGCGGCGACAGCCACACCGCGCGGTTGCGCCCCTCGACGCGCCAGCCCAGCTCGCCGGTCCAGGACGGCACGGCCACGTCGGCGGCCGGGGTCACCGACGCGGGTGGTTCGGTGGCCAGCCGCCGCAGCAGCCCGAACGCGGCCTGCTCCTGCGCGGCCTGCGCGGAGCTGTTCATCCGGGTCTGCGCCCACACCGCCAGCAGCGGCAGCCGCGCCAGGCGCAGCAGCGATTCGACGTGCCCCGCCGCGCCCGCGCTCTTCGCGGGCACCGACGCCACCAGCTCCGCCCACGGGTGACCGGCGGCGTTGATCTCGACCCGCACGGCCGTGGCGTCCGCCCGCTCCTCCGCACCCGCGGCGCGCCCGGCGGCGAGTGCGCCACCGATCAGCAGCGCCACCGGCACGGGCGCCAGCTCGCTGTTGAGCACCCCCAGCACCCCGCGGATGCTCGACTGCCCGGCGAGCCGTTCCGCGCACACCGCCACCCGCTGCGCGCGGGCCGCCTGCGGAGCGGAGACCTGGCCCGCCAGCGCGAGCGCGACGTCCACCGGGTCGTCCTCAGTCGCGAGCAGGGCGATCCCCAGCCGGTCGGCGAGCACGGCGCTGGACGCGCTCATCGCCGTCTTCGGGACGACGACCGCGGAGACGTTGCGCTCCCAGCCCGCGTGCAGCGCGGCCGCCAGCGCCCAGCCGCCGGTCGCGGCGTCGTCGTGCAGCACCACCAGCGAGTGCGGCGCGGCGCGGTGCAGCCGGTCGAAGGTCTGGGCCAGCACCACCTCGTGCACGGCGCGGGCCGGATCGGGCAGGTGGACGGCCGCCGCGCGCGCGAGCGGGTCGACCCGCAGCAGCTCGGCGAGGACGAGGGGAGCCAGTGGTGCCTTGCCGCTCATCGGCGCCTCGGATGGGTCAGCGGGATGCCGTGCGAGGCCGGCCCGACCATCGCCAGCCCCTCGGGGGAGTACCAGACCGCGTCGGCGGGCATCACGAGCACGTCCACCAGGTCGCCGGGCTCCAGGCTGTCCAGACTGGACAGTTCGCCGTGCAGCACGTCGACGAGGCAGATCAGGTCGGGGGCCGCGGCGGCGAGCGCGCCGTCTGCGAACACCGCGACCACCTCGCTGCGCAGCTCCAGCCGCAGCTGCCTGCCCTGCCCGCCCAGCTCGTCGACCACCACCGTCGACGGGTGCGCCGGGATCGTCACGTCGGTGGGCCTGCTCAGGTGCTCCAGCTCCACGATCCGGCCGCGGCCGATCCGGCGGCAGCCGGTGACGGCG
This sequence comes from Amycolatopsis dongchuanensis, assembly GCF_039542405.1. Taxonomy (NCBI): domain Bacteria; kingdom Bacillati; phylum Actinomycetota; class Actinomycetes; order Pseudonocardiales; family Pseudonocardiaceae; genus Amycolatopsis; species Amycolatopsis dongchuanensis. The sequence continues at coordinate 17,075 of NZ_BAABIB010000022.1, read as the reverse complement.
GCCAGGCGCGCCACCAGCACGTCGGGGTCGCCGGACTCCAGCAGCAGGCGGCCGACGTTGACCAGGCGGGACACGGTGCCGGTGAGCGCGGCCCGGCGCAGCTCGCCCGCCGTCGTGGGGTAGGCGGCCAGCGCCGCCCAGCCGCCGACGACGTCCACATTGGACCGCAGGAGGGTGTCGGCGCGGGCCGCGTCCGGCACGGTGATCGCGACGTTCTCCCCGGTCGCGCCGCGGATCACCAGCGGCGTCGGGGACAGCCCCGCCAGGTGCATGGCCGTGTGGTGGATCAGGGCGAACGTGCGGCCCATGCCGTCGGCGTCGATCAGCGGCACGTCCAGCTGCGAGGCCGCGGCCAGCGGGGCCAGCGCGCTCACCGTGGCCGCCGCGAGCGGGTACACCGCCTCGAACCGGCGCCGGGTGAGCCGTTCCAGCTCGCGCACGGCGAGCGCGAACTCGTCGCCCGAGGGCGGCAGGTCCGCTAGCGCCGCGCCGGAGCCGATCACGCAGATGGCCGCGCAGCGGGTCTCGGGAGCGATCGAGTCCGGCCGCACCAGCGTGACGGGACCGTTGCGCTCCAGCAGGTCCGCCGTCCACGACTGCAGCGTGGTCTTCTCGGGCGCGACGGCGGGGGAGTAGAACTTGGCGCCTTCGTAGAGCGCCGTGACGTCGTCCGCGGTGATCGTCGTGGCGGCGCCGACGTAACGCGTGGTCATGCTCCCGGCTCCTCGGCCACCCCCGCGACCCTGACCCGCACCCGGACGGTGCCCGACGGGCTGTAGGGCACGGCCACGGTCGACATCTCCACCACGTCCGCGCTGCCCGGGGTGGCCCCGTTGGCGGTGGCGATCGCGGTCGCGCGGGCGTGCGCGTCGCGGCGGATGCCCTCCAGCTCGGCGGTGGACTCGATGAACGCGATCTCGTCCAGCCACGCCATCGGCCTGCTCACCGCGGCGCCCACGCACGTCAGCTCGTCGGCGGGGCGCTCGGCCTTCACCAGCGCGATGTCGCTCGCGCGGGACGCCCCCGCCCTGGTGAGCGCCGCCGTCGGCACGACGAGGACCGTGCCCAGCTCGGCGACGGTCTGCGGGCGCACCGCGGCCAGCCCGTTGCGGACGTCCCCGACCATCGGCTCGGGCACGCGGTCGAGCAGCACCCGGCAGTCCTCCGCGCCCGCGAGGCTCGCCGCGCCCTGCAGCTGCAGCGCGTCGGCCGCGCCGATGCCGAGCACGGGCAGCGTCCGGAACCGCGACGGGCTCACCCAGCCACCGTCGCCGCGGGCGATCTGGAACGGGGTTCCACGGGCACCTCGCTCGCACGCGTCGAGGATCCGGCCACCCGCGCCGGACAGGGCCGCGTTGAGCACGACGGTCGCTTCCCGGGCGGCGAGCCCCTGGCCGCCGAACTCGTAGGCCACCGAGATCCGCGCGTCGGGCATCGCGGCCTGGAGCGCGTCGGCGACCTCCCGCTCGTGGCGGGGCTGGGCGGGGGAGCCCGACGCGACGACGGCGATGTCGCGCGCCGGGCTGTCCTGGATCTCCTGGCAGACCGCGCGCAGCGCGCCGCGGTCGATCGGCCGCAGCTCACGGCCGAACAGGTCATGCCCGCCGGGCACGGTGTAGCGGCGGGTGACCAGGCGCTCGACGACGTCGTCGGGATGCCGCCCGAGCGCCGGGTCCGTCGCCGCGCGGGGCAGCACGCGGATCATCGCCACGGGGGAGAGCTCCTCGTGCCGGTGCAGCACGTGGTCGGCCAGCAGCCTGCTCACGTCGATCACCAGCCCCGTGGACCCGGTGCGGGCGACCTCGGCGAGCAGCTTGGCCGGGTCGCTCCCGGCCAGCTGCCCCAGCACAGTGCCGTCCTGGACGGTCACCGCACTCGACCGTCCAGGACCGAGACTCACCCCGATCCTGACCGCCATTGCCGCAATCTACCTGTCCTACCTGCTCTTTTTCCGCAGGTAGCGATCAACGGCCACGGCGAGCAGGATGAGGCAGCCCTGCACGACCTGCTGGTAGATGGTGTCCCAGCCCAGCAGGTTGAACCCGTTGCCGATGAGGGTGAGCAGCAGCGCACCGACGACCCCGCGCCAGATCGCGCCCTCGCCGCCGAGGATGCTGGTGCCACCGATGACCGCCGCGGCGATCGCGGACAGCTCCATCCCGGTCGCCATGCTCGACTGCGCCGAACCGGCGCGGGAGGCCAGGATCAGCCCGGCCAGGGCCGAGCAGACGCCGCTCACGACGTACGCCGCGACCTGGATCTGGCCGACCCGGATACCGGACAGCCGCGCCGCCTCGGCGTTGCCGCCCACCGCGTAGACGCGGCGGCCGAACGTGGTCGAGGAGATGAGCACCCCGATCGCGGCGACCACGACGACGAACACCACCGTCGCCGACGTCAGCCCGAACAGCGAGGGCCACGTCAGCATCCCGAAGTCCTCCTGCTGGGTGGCCAGCGGGTAGACGATCGAGCCCGCGGTGACCACTACCGCGAGGCCGCGGTAGATGATGCTCGTCGCCAGCGTCGCGATGAACGAGTTGACCCCGCTGCGCACCACGATCGTGCCGGTGACCAGCCCGAGCAGCGCGCCGGCGGCGATCGCCGCGGCGAACCCGGTGAACACGCCGAAACTCCGGCCGACCTGCACGCCGACGATCGCCGACAGCGCCAGCGACGCGCTCGCGGTGAGGTCGAAGACGCCGCTCATGATGCACACGGTGGCGCCCGCCGCGAGCAGCCCGACGACCGAGCACTGGTCGAGCAGGTTGACCAGGTTCGACGTGCTCAGGAACGTGCTGGTGCTCAGCGACAGCGCGACCACGATCGCGAGCAGCGCGACCAGGATCCCGTAGTCGCGCATCCGCCCGCCCCGCCGCAGCGCCCTGCCGGCCGGTGCGGCGCTCGCCGTCTCCGGCGCGGTGTCCACAGTCACGACTGTTCCCCTTCCTGTCCGAACGCCGCGGCGAGCACGTCCTCGCGCGGTGCGCCCCGGCTGAACTCGCCAGCCACGCGGCCGTGCCGCAGCACGAGCACCCGGTGGGCGAGGCCGAGCACCTCCTCGATCTCCGACGACACGACGACGACCGCCATGCCCTCGGCGGCGAGCTCGACGATCAGCCGGTGGATCTGCGTCTTCGCCGCGACGTCCACCCCGCGGGTCGGCTCGTCGATCAGCAGCACCCGCGGGCGCCGCAGCAGCCACTTCGCGAACAACGCCTTCTGCTGGTTGCCGCCCGACAGCGTCTCGATCGCGGCATCCGGCTTCGCCGCGCGGATGTCGACCGAGCGCGACGCCTCGCCGACCGCGGTCCGCTCGCCGCGGGTGCGGACGAACGGGCCCAGCCGGCGCGCGCCGAGCGAGGCGAGCGCGACGTTCTCCCGCACCGAGCGGGCCATCACCAGGCCCTGTTCCTTGCGGGACTCCGGCACCAGCGCGATCCCGGCCGCCATCGCGCGGCGCGGGGTCAGCCGGGACAGCGCTTTCCCGTCCACCTCCACGACACCCGCGGTGGCCCGGTCGGCGCCGAACAACAGCCGCAGCGTTTCGCTGCGGCCGCTGCCGACCAGCCCCGCGATGCCGAGGATCTCCCCGGCGCGCACGGTCAGGTCGATGCCGTCCACCAGCCCGCGCCGCAGCCCGCGTGCCGCCAGGCGCACCGGCGCGTCCGGGGGCAGCGGCGGCGGGTCCGCGTGCAGCACCTCCAGCTCCCGCCCGACCATGTGCCGCACCAGGGTGGCGGGCGTGTGGTTGGCGGCGTCGTCGGAGAGCACGAGGTTCCCGTCCCGCAGCACGGTGATCCGGTCGGCGACGCTGAGCACCTCGTCGAGGAAGTGCGACACCAGGATGATCGTCCGGCCGTCGGCGGCGAGCCTGCGGATGAGCCCGAGCAGGTTCTCCTTCTCGTGCTCGGTCAGCACCGCCGTCGGCTCGTCCATCGCCAGCACGCGGGCACCGCGGGCCAGCGACCGCAGGATCTCCACCTGCTGCTGCGTGCCGATGGACAGGTCGGCGACGCGGGCCTGCGGGTCCACGTCGAACCCGGTGACCGCCAGCAGTTCGTCGAACGCGCGGCGGTCGTCGCGCCGCCGCGCGAACCCGGCGCGGTTCGCCCAGCGGCCCAGGAACACGTTCTCCAGCACGGTCCGCGCCGGCACGAGCGCCCCCTCCTGGGAGATGAGGCTGACGCCGTGCCGGATCGAATCGCGCGGGGTGTGCAGTGCCGCGGGCTTGCCGTCGAAGGAGACGGTGCCCTCGTCGGCCCTGATCGCGCCGCCGAGGATCTTGAGCAGCGTGCTCTTGCCGGCGCCGTTCTCGCCGACGAGGCAGTGCACCTCGCCCGGCGCGATGTCGAGGTCGACACCGCGCAGGACGGAGACCCCGCTGTAGCTCTTCCCGGCTCCGCGGACGGAGATGGCGGGTGCGCGCATCGTCAGTCCGAGTAGTCGGCGGTCTGGCCCTGCAGCGTGTGCTTGGTGCCGAGCGCCTGGTACGGGGTCAGCGTGCGGGCGTCGGTCGCGACCGGCACCTGCTGCCCGCGTGCCTTCGCCAGGCCCAGCTCCGCCGCCTTCGCGCCTTCGGCCTTCTCCGGGATGACGTACACGCCGTACCAGGTGCCGCTCTGCACGGCCTGGAACGCCTGCGTGGAACCGCCGTTGCCGACGAACTTGATGTTGCGCCCCGCCGCCAGCGGCGCCGCGCCCTCGATCGCCTGCGAGGAGCCGATCACGACGTTGACGTCGGGGTGGGCCTGCAGCACGTTCTGGAACGCCGCGCGCCCGGAGTCCTGCGTGTAGCCGCCGACGACGCTGGCGACGACGTCCGCGCCACCGGCCTTGAGCGCGTCCACCGTCGCGTTGGTGCGGGCGGTGTCGAGCGGGTAGTTCGCGAAGCCCTCCAGGTAGGCCACCTTGCAGGGCGTCGACCCGGCCTCCTTGCACGCGCCGAGACCGAGCGTGGCCAGCCCCTGCCCGTTGAGGACCGGCGCGTCCACGATGCTGATCGTGCCGGGGACCTGCGGCTGCGTGGTCGAGTAGTCGCCGCCGACCGGGGTGAACTCGATGACCACCGTGATGCCGGCGGCGACGGCCTGCTTGACGGCGTTGACGATCGCGGTGCCGTCGTTGGCCTGCACGATCACCACGTCGTACCGCTTGGACGTCACCGCGTCCTGCAGCTGGTTGACCTGGGTGGGCCCGTCGAAGTTCGAGTCCAGGAAGGTGGCGTTCGCGTTGTGCGCCGCCGCGTACTCCTGGATGCCGGCCCACGTCGCCTGGGCGAAGGAGTTGGCCTTCGCGAAGCCGAAGAAGCCGATGGACAGTGTCTTGTCCGCGGGGGCCGCCGAGGTGGCCGTCGCGGCGTCGGTGCTGGGCCGGCTGCACGCGGACAGCGACACCGCAAGTGCCGCCGCTCCCGCCAGAGCCGTGAGTCGAAGCGAGGTCTTCATTGCAGCTCCTCCTCCGCCTTTCTCCAGTGGTCGAGGTGGGGGAATGCTGACTGTGCGCACCCGGAGGCCGATGTGCTAGCAGCACAGCCCCGGCCGCGGGACCTGTGCTCCGTCATCCAGCCGTGCTCTCGCCGAAACCCCGATACTGCGCCGCATGACCAACACCAGCCGGCTGGCGATCGACGTCGGGGGCACCTTCACCGACGTCGTCGAGCTGCTGCCCGCCACGGGCGAGCTGCGGTTCGACAAGGTCGCGACGACGCCCGCCTCGCCCACCACCGGAGTGCTCGACGCGTTCGGCGTGGCGAGCGCGGACGTCGGCGAGATCGCGATGTTCACCCACGGCACGACGCTCGGCCTCAACGCGCTGCTGACCCGCACCGGTGCCCGCACCGCGGTGGTCGGCACCCGCGGCTTCCGCGACGTCTACCTGCTCGGCCGCACCGACCGGCGCACCAACTACGACATCACCTACCGCAAGCCCGAGGCGCTGCTGGAGCGCTACGACACGTTCGAGGTGACCGAGCGCAGCCTGTTCGACGGCAGCGTGCACACCCCGTTCGACGTCGAGGACGCCCGGCGCGTCGCGCGGGTCATCGCCGAGCGCGGCTACGAGTCCGTGGCCGTCGCGTTCCTGCACGCCTACGCCAACCCGGAGCACGAGCTGCGGATGCGCGAGGTGCTCGCCGAGCTCGCACCCGGCGTGGCGGTGACCCTGTCGCACGAGCTGTCGCGGGAGTACCGCGAGTACGAGCGCACCAGCACGGCCGTGCTGGACGCCTACGTCAAGCCGATCGTGCGGCAGTACCTGCACGACCTCGAAGGCGAGCTGACCGGGCGCGGGTTCACCGGCCGGTTCCTGATGACCCGCTCGGGCGGCGGCGCGATGACCGTCGGCACCGCGCGGGAGCAGCCGGTGAGCCTGATCCTGTCCGGCCCGGCCGGGGGCGTGATCGGCGCGGCGGCGTTCGCCGGGCTGATCGGCGAGCCGAACCTGATCACGATCGACATGGGCGGCACGAGCCTCGACGCGTCGCTGATCCTCGACGGCGAGCCGGTGCTGTACCAGGGCGCGGAGTTCGAGGGCCTGCCGATCAACACCCCGTCGCTGTACATCCACACCATCGGCGCGGGCGGCGGCTCGATCGCCCACCTCGACGAGGCCGGGGCGCTGCAGGTCGGCCCGCAGAGCGCGGGCGCGGCACCCGGCCCGGCGTCCTACGGGCGGGGCGGCACGCAGCCGACGTTCACCGACGCGGCGCTGGCGATCGGGTACCTGGGCACGGACGCCCCGCTGGGCGGCAAGCTCGTGCTGGACCGGGTGCTGGCGGAGAAGGCGCTCTCCTCGGTCGCGGAACCGCTCGGGATGAGCGTGCCCGCGCTCGCCCGCGGCATCGTGCGGATCTCCAGCACCAAGATCATGGGCGCGGTCCGGGCGATCACCGTCGAGGTCGGCAGGGACCCGAAGGACTTCGCGTTGCTGTCGTTCGGCGGTGGCGGCGGGCTCGTCGCCGTCGACGTGGCGGCCGAGCTGGGCATCCCCACCGTCGTCGTGCCGCCGGGGCAGGGCGCGTTCTCCGCGTTCGGCATGCTCATGGCCGACGTGCAGCACGACTTCGCGCGCACGCTCGTCGCGCCGCTGGGCGAACTGGACGCCGAGCAGGTCGAGGCGGCCTACGCCGGGATGGAGGCCGAGGCGCGGGAACTGCTCGCCTCCGAGGGTTTCGAGGCCACGCTGAGCCGCAGCCTCGACGTGCGCTACGCCGGGCAGGAGCACTCGGTGACGGTCACCTTCACGAGTCTGTCCGAAGTGGAGAGTGAGTTCGCCCGGCTGCACGAGCGGCAGTACGGGCACACCATGACCGACCCGGTGGAGGTCACGACGCTGCGCCTGCGGGCGACGGGCTCGGTGGACAAGCCGACGCTGCCCCTGCTGCCGTCGCGGACGTCCGGCTCGGTGGCGGCCGAGAGCAGCCGCCCGGTGTTCGTGTCGGAGGAGCAGCCCGCCGTGCCGTACGCGCTGTACACGCGCGAAAACCTGCTGGCGGGCGACGAGTTCGACGGCCCCGCCGTGATCGCCGAGCACACCGCCACCACCGTCATCCACGCCGGGGACCGCCTGCGGGTCGGTCCTCACGGCGAACTCGTGATCACCGTAGGGGAACGATGAGCGACCAGATCACCACCGAGATCATCCGGCACGGGCTCCTGGCGTCGGCCGAGGAGATGGCGCGGAACCTGTGCCGCACCGCCTACAACACCGTGGTCTACGAGATCCACGACTACGGCATCGGCATCCACGACGCCAATGGGGACGTGGTCGCGGACGCGCCGGGCATCGCGATCTTCACGCGCGGCAACGACCACGGCATCAAGGAGGCGGTGAAGTTCCTGGGCGCCGACGCGATGCGGCCGGGCGACGTGTTCGTGCTGAACTACCCGTACTGGTCGTCCGCGCACACGCTCGACCCGCTGGTGTTCGCGCCGGTCCACGCCGAGGGCAGGCTCATCGGGTTCGCCTCGTGCCGCATCCACGTGCTCGACCTGAAGCAGAAGGACCCCGGCTACGTCCTGGACTCCACGGACATGTACCAGGAGGGCCTGTTCTTCCCCGCCACCCGGCTCTACGCCGAGGGCGTGCAGAACGACGACGTGTTCAACATCATCCGGTTCAACAGCCGGATGCCCGAGCGCACGATCGGCGACCTGCAGGCGCAGGTTTCCGCGTGTGTCACGGGGGTGCGGCGCACGCAGGAGATCGCGGCGAAGTACGGCACGGACACCCTCGTGGCCGCGATGGACGCGATCAACGACCACGGCGAGCGGCTGGCCCGGCTGGCGCTGGCGAAGCTGCCCAAGGGCACCTGGACCGCCGAGGACTACGTCGACTCCGACGGCGTGGACCTCGACCGCATGATCAAGCTGCGCGTCACGGTCACCGTCACCGACGAGGAGCTGGTGATCGACTGGACCGGCAGCGAGCACGGCGTGCGCGGGCCCATCAACCTGCCGCTCGGGCAGACGGAAGCCTTGTGCAGCCTGGTGTTCAAGTCGCTCACCACCCCGGACACCTCGGTCGTGGCAGGCAACTTCCGGCCGCTGCGCGTGGTCACCGAGCCGGGTTCGGTGATGCACGCCGTCCCGCCGATGCCGACGTTCACGCTGTGGACCGGGCTGCTCGCCGGGGAGGTGGTGCTGAAAGCGCTTGCCCAGGGCATGCCGGACCAGGTGCCCGCGTGCTCGGGCGGTGACGTCTGCTCGATGATGGGCCTGGGCGTCAACCCGCGCACCGGCGAATCCTGGCTGGAGGCGACGAACGAAGCCGTCGGCTTCGGCGCGCACGCCGGCGGCGACGGCGAGGACGGGATCATGCACCTGTCGGAACCCGGCTGCCGCAACAACCCCGTCGAAGTGCTGGAAACGAAGTCGCCGATGTTCATCGAGTCCTACGGCTACCGGCCCGACACGGGCGGCGCGGGCAGGCACCGAGGTGGCGTCGGCGTGAGCCGCGTGTACCGGTTCACCGCGCCCTCGACCGGGATCTGCCTGGTGTACAAGACGAAGACCAAGCCGTGGCCCATCGCGGGCGGCAAGCCGGGGGAGAACAACCGCATCGTGCTCAACCCCGGCACCGACCGCGAGGTGGTCCAGGGCGGCAGCTACAACCGCCTCGACGCGGGCGAGGTGCTGGTCAACGACACCGGCGGCGGTGGCGGCTACGGCAACCCGTTCGAACGCGAGCCCGAGCGCGTGGCCCGCGACGTCCGCAACGGGTTCGTGTCGCCGGAAGCCGCGGCCCGTGAGTACGGGGTGGCCGTCGATCCGGAGACCTTCGCCGTCGACGAGGTGGGCACACAGCGGCTGCGGAGCGCGTCATGAGGCTGTCGGTGGTCAACGGGGCGGTGTTCGACGGCGAGTCCGAGGAGCTGCTCGACGGTCCGGTGCACGTCGAGGACGGGCGGATCGTCCAGCTCGGCGGTGAGTTCGAGGCGGACGAGGTGCTCGACGCGCGGGGCGGCACGGTCGTGCCGGGCCTGATCGACGCGCACTTCCACGCCTACGGCATCTCGCTGGACCTGCTGGAGATCGAGTCGGCGACGCCCAGCTACCTCGCCTACTCCGGCGCCGACCGGCTGCGGAAAGCGCTTTCACGCGGGTTCACCACCGTCCGCGACGTCGCCGGTGGCGACCCCGGCATTCCCCGTGCACTGGCGGAAGGCCTGATCAGCGGGCCGCGGTACCTCTACACCGGCCCGGCGCTGAGCCAGACCGGCGGGCACGGCGACCCGCGGGGCACGGACAGCGACTTCTGCGGCTGCCACGAGTTCATGAACGAGGTGGTGGACGGCGTCGACGCGCTGCGGCACGCGGTGCGCGACCGGTTCCGGCGCGGGGCGCACGCCATCAAGATCATGGCGTCGGGTGGCGTGGTTTCGCTGACCGACCCGATCCGCGTGCCGCAGTACTCGCCCGACGAGATCCGGGCGGTGACGGAGGAGGCGGCGCGCCGCGGGAGCTACGTGGCGGCACACGCGTACTCGCCCGAGGCGATCCGGCACGCGGTGGAGAACGGCGTGCGCTCGATCGAACACGGTAACCTGCTCGACGCCGAAACCGCGTCCCTCATGGCGACTTCCGGTGCGTTCCTGGTGCCGACACTCGCCGCCTACGACGCGATGGACCGCCGTGGCGAGGAGCTCGGCATGCCCGCGGTGTCGCGGGAGAAGAACCGCGAGGTGCTGGAATCCGGCAAGCACGCGGTCGAACTGGCGCGCGCGGCGGGCGTGCCGATCGGGTTCGGCTCGGACCTGATGGGTGTGCTGGAGGACGAGCAGCTCAACGGGTTGCGGCTGCAGACCGAGGTCGAGGGGCCGCTCGCGGTGCTGCGGTCCGCCACGTCGGTCAACGCGGCGCTGCTGCGGCGCCCCGACCTCGGCCGGATCGCGGTCGGCTGTGCCGCCGACCTGCTCGTGCTCGACGGCGACCCGTTCACGGACCCGTCCGTGCTGTGGGCGGGCCCGCGCCGGGTCGTGCGAGGCGGAATGCTCGTATAACGACCTATACGCCGAGCCTTTCGGCGAGTTCGCCGAAGTCGTGCACCGAGAACTCGGCGTCGACGTCCTTGTCGGCCTCCCGGTCCGGGCCCTTCTCACGAGGACGTTCGACGAACGCCGTCCGCAGCCCGGCGGCGGCCGCCCCGGCGAGGTCCCAGCCGTGCGCGGCGACCATCAGGACCTCGCCGGGGTCGACGTCGAGCAGGCTCGCCGCCGTGCGGTACACGCGGGCGTCGGGCTTGTAGGTGCGGGCCAGCTCGGCCGAGAGGATGCAGTCGAACGGCAGGTTCGCGGCCTTGACCAGGTTGGTCATCAACGCGAACCCGCCGTTCGACAGCGCCGCGACGGTGTAGGACTTCCGCAGCCGCTGCAGGCCGTCGGGCACGTCGTCCCACGCGGGCAACCGGTGCCAGGCGTGCACGAGCCGCTGCCGGGCGGCCTCGTCGAGGTCCACGCCGTGTTCGGCGAGCAGCTCGTCGAGCGACTCGCGGTGCAGCGTGTCCAAGTACGCCCACTCGCGCTCGCCGTGCTGCACGCGGGCCATGGAGGGCAGGTACTTGTCCCGCCACTCCAGGGCGAAGGCCCCCGGGTCGAGCCGGACACCCAGCTCGCCGAAGACCTCCGCCGCCTGCCGGGACACGCCGGTGTACCAGTCCACCGTCGTGCCGAAGATGTCGAACGCCAGTACGCGGATCGTCATCCCGCCAGTATCACGCGTGCGTAGCGCGCACCGTGACCGTGAGGACCTGCGGGTCGCCGGCGAACACCGAGCCGCTGAAGTCCGGGCCCGGGGTGACGTCGTCGTACGGGAAGGCGTAGCCGCGGTTGCCGGGCAGCCTGCTGTGCACGACGCGGGCGTAGTGGTTGGTCTGCGCGTTCTGGTAGAACTGCGCGGGGTTCTCGCCGGTGGGCTGGTTCGGGTTGGCCAGGAGCGTGGTGCGGTTCAGCGCGGCGGCGAGGCGGGGGATGATCGCCTTGCGCGCGTTGCTCGCGCCCGCGGCGATGGCGAACGGGCCGCTGTCGCAGCTCCACACGTCGGCGGTGCTCGGTTTGCTGAACGTCTCGCCGTTGTTGAAGGTGAGCACGCCGTTCGTCACGCGCCCGGTGAAGGGCCCGGTGCCGTTCTGCGGGTCGACCGTCAGCGTCTGGCTCGAGTACTTCTGCCACACCTGGTCGATGTAGCCGTCGAGGTACCCGGCGAACTGGCTCGCCTTGTGGTGCGCGGAAAGCACGCGCAGCGGGCGGCCGTCGGGGCCGTTCTGGATCAGCTGCGGCCAGGCGCCGCCCTGCCCGCTGAGCGCGCTTGCGACCGCGTCCACGGAACCGGCCGGCAGGCCCTGCACCGACTGGGTGCCGGCGGAGGACGTCAGCGCGATGCCCAGCGGCAGGCCCACGAAGTCGACGTAGCTGATGTTGGCGAACAGCTGCACGTCGTTGAACGTGAACTCGGCGAAGGACCAGTTCCGGCCGTAGTTGGGGTCGGAGGTGTTCAGGAAGCTGGGGTGCACCAGCGCGGGACCGGGGTTGAGGAAGAAGTCCAGCTTCGAGCCGGTGACGACGTAGATGCGGGCGCCGTACATGCGGGGCACGGTGACGCGGCGCCCCGAGCCCACGGGGATCGCGCAGTCGACGGGCAGCGGGGTGAGCGTGGACGAGGGGGACGACGGGTAGTAGGGCGACCCGTCCGCGGCCAGCAGCACGAGGCGGTTGTCCGGCGCGAAGCCGGTGACGTAGGCGTAGACGGTGCCGGAGCCCGAGGAGTTGACCAGGTCGAGTGCGAAGGTGGCCGGGGTGGCGGCGGCCTGGGGGAAGCCGGGCCAGAGGGGCGCGGTACCCGCGGTGACGGCGGTGGCGGCGGACAGGCCCAGGAAGGCGCGGCGGGAGAGCACCGGAATACCTCCTTGAATTGCGGGGAGATTCCGAGGCTAGGCAAGGGTTTCGGGGACCGTCAACCGACGAAAGTCGGATTGTCTGGACCTTTCTGTCAGTGGTTCAGTCCAGCTGGGCGGCCGCCGGCGTGCGCAGGCCGTCGAGCATGGTCCGCAGCATCGGCTCGAGGTAGCGGGGATCGCTGGAGATCTTGGCGATCGCGGCGACCAGGTCGAAGATCTGCTCCAGGGTGAGGTCCGCGCGGATCTCGGCGGCGTCCTGGGCCGCGGTCAGCAGCGGCCGGCCCGCGGCGAGCGCCCGGGCCCTGCTGCCGTCGACGACGGGGCTGTCGTCCACGCTGAGTTCGAGCAACTCGGCCACGATGAGGCGTTTGCCGGGCAGGAAGGCGAAGAGCCGGTGCAGCCAGGCGAGGAGCGCCTCGCCCGGCGGCTGTCCGTCGTCGGCGCGGGCGGCCTCGCAGAGGGCGTCGACCTCGCCGGCGTAGAGGGCTTCGAGCAGTTCCCGGCGGCCCGGGAAGTTGCGGTAGAGGGTGGCCATGCCGACGCCGGCGCGGCGCGCGATCTCCGCCATGGACACCTCCACGCCGGGTTCGGCGAAGGCGGCGCGGGCGGCGTCGAGGATCTTGTCCCGGTTCCGCTTTGCGGCGGCCCGCCTGGTGGGGAACGTCGGCCTGTCCGTGGTCACGCGAAGTCCTGTCCGCAGGAGGTCCTGAGTTGGTGGACAGTCTATCCGGCTTCTCGGACCCAATGGTGGACAGCCTGTCCGGCATTGGCTACCGTGGTTGACGGACAGGCTATCCGTCAACTTGCGGTCAGAAGGGTGGGGGCGATGTCCTCCGTAACGCAACCGGCTCAGCAGCTCGTCAAACCGGGGGTGAGCCTGAGAGGCGTCGCCGTCATCGCGTGCCTGGCGCAGTTCATGGTGGTGCTCGATTCGAGCATCGTGAACGTGGCGCTCCCCGCGATGAAGGCGGGTCTCGGCCTGTCGCCCGCCGGGCAGCAGTGGGTCGTCAACGGCTACCTGATCACCTTCGGCGGTCTGCTGCTGCTCGCGTCGCGCGCCGGTGACCTGCTGGGCCGCCGCCGGGTCTTCGTGGCCGGGCTGGTCGTGTTCACCGCGGCGAGCCTGCTCGGCGGTCTCGCCTCGGACGGTGCGATGCTGCTCGTGGCACGTCTCGTGCAAGGGGCGGGCGCCGCGGCGCTCGGGCCGTCGAGCCTGAGCCTGATTACCGCCAGCCACACCGACCCCGGCGCCCGGACCCGCGCCCTGACCTGGTGGGGCGTCGCGGCCGCGAGCGCCGGGGCCGCCGGCATCGTGCTCGGCGGGGTCCTCACCGCCGCGCTGAGCTGGCGCTGGGTGCTGCTCGTCAACGTCCCCATCGGCGCGTGCCTGCTCGTCGCGACACGCGCCTCACTGCTGGCCACCCCGCTCGCGCGGGAGCGCGCCCGCATCGACGTCCCGGGTGCCGTCACGGTCACCCTCGCCGTCGCCGCCATCGTCTACGGGATCTCGGTGGCGCCCGACCAGGCTGGGGGGCGGCCCAGGTGCTCGCCGCACTGGTGGCCGGGGTCGTGCTGCTGGCCGTGTTCGCGGTGATCGAGCGCCGGGCCGCCGCACCGTTGATCCCGTCTGCGGTGTTCGCCCGGCGCAACGTCCGGATCGGCAACGCCCTGACCGTGTGCATCGGCGCCGTGGTCACCACGCCGTTGTTCTTCCTCTCGCTGTACTTCCAGCAGGTGCTGGGCGAAACGGCGCTGCGGGCGGGACTGTCCCTGCTGCCGATGCTGGCCGTGATCAGTCTCGGCGTCCTCGTCTCCCAGCGGCTGATCCCCGCGCTCGGCCCGCGCCCGCTCGTGGTGGGCGGGGCGCTGGTCGCCGCCGCCGGGCTGTGGTGGCTCTCGGGGCTGCCCGCGCACCCGGCCTACGTCACCCACGTGCTCGCCCCCACCCTGGTCGTCGGCGCCGGGACGAGCCTGACGATGATGCCGGGGATCGTCGCGGCCACCACGGGCGTCGATCCACGCCACGCCGGGGTCGCTTCGGGCCTGCTGAACATGTGCCGCCAGCTCGGGGGAGCGCTCGGCATCGCCGCACTGGTCACGCTCGCCTCGACCGTCACCGGGCCCGGCGCGGCGAACGATCCCGCGGCGGTCGTGCACGGGTACCGCGCCGCCCTGCTCGCCCTCGCCGCGCTGAGCGTCGCCACCGCCGTGATCGCGCTCTTCCTCGAGGGGAACCGGAGCGCCCGCCGATGATCGTGCGCACCGCGTCCGGCCTCGTCGAAGGACGCCTACTCGATGGAGCCGCGGTCTTCCTGGGCATCCCGTACGCGCAGGACCCCGGCGCCGGATTCGACCCACCCCGCGCGCCCGCGCCGTGGGACGGCGTTTTCCCGGCCACGGCCCCAGGTGCTTCGGCGCCTCACGCGCCGGTAGCCCAGGAACTGTTCCCCGACCCCGTCGTGGTGGGCGGCAACCCGCTGAACCTCAACGTGTACGCGCCCGCGGACCGGGGTGCACGCGTTCCCGTCGTGGTGTGGCTGCACGGCGGCGGGTTCTTCACCGGCAGCAACGCCAGCCCGTGGTACACGGGCGAGACCTTCGCGCGGGACGGGGTCGTGCTCGTCGTCCCCAACTACCGCCTCGCCGCGGAGGGGTTCATGATCCTCGACGACGGCGTCGCGAACCGCGCGCTGCTCGACCTCACCGCGGCACTGCGGTGGGTCCGCGACAACATCGAGGCGTTCGGCGGTGACCCGGATCGCGTCACGGTGGCCGGGCAGTCGTCAGGCGCGACAGCGGCGCTCGCCCTCTCCGGCGTGCCCGCCGCACGCGGCCTGTTCCACCGGCTGGCCGTGATGAGCGCCGGGACCCCGCTGCTCGCGTCACTGGACCGGATGCGAGCGCTCTCCGCCGAGTTCGCCGCGCAGCTCGGCGTTCCGCCCATGCGGGCCGCGCTCGGGCGCGTGCCCTTGGGGCGGCGGCTGGAGCTGGAAACCGCGTGGCTGCCCGAGGAAGTACAGGCGCCTCCGGCCGCCGTCGACGACCGGGCCCGCCGTACCGGAAAACCCGCCTTCCGCTGGCAGCCCACCCACGACGGTGAGGTCGTCACGACGGCGCCGGGCGAAGCGCTCGCCGTGCCGGGCGCACTCGACGCACTCCTGATCGGCGTGACCGCCGAGGAGTGGAACTTCATGCTCGGCGAGGTGACACCCGCCCCGTCGACCGAAGCGTGCGAGGAAGGTTTCGCCAACCTCGGGCTCACACCCCGGGATCTGCGCCACTACCTCCGGGCACTGCGGACGGGCAACCCGGGCCACGCGCTCGCCCAGGCGCTGACCGACCGCACCTTCCGCGCGCCCGCCCGCGATCTCGCCGAGGTGGCCGCCGGGGCCGGGATCCCGGTCTACGCCTACCAGTTCGGGTGGCAGGCCCCCGGGCTCGGTGCCGCGCACTGCACCGACCTCCCGTTCTTCTTCGACCACCTCCAGGCCCCCGGCGTGGCCCGGTTGCTGGGGCCGGACGCACCGCCGCACCTGGCGGCCGCGATGCACGACGCGTTCGTGCGTTTCGCGCGCGACGGCGACGCCGGCTGGAGCGCCTACGACTCCGCCGCCCGGCGCGCCAAGGTGTTCGACGACCGGATGCGCGAGGTGCCCGGCGCGCTGAGCCGGATGCCGTGGGAGCTACGGGGGTGACGAACCCGTCAGATCATGCCCTCCCGCAAGGCGTAGGCCACCGCGTGCGTGCGGTTGCGCAGCCCGAGCCGCGACAGGAGGCTGTGCAGGATGTTCTTCACGGTCCGCTCGGAGTAGGTCATCTCCGCCGCGATCTCCGCCGTGTCCATGCCCTCCGCGAGCAGCCGCAGCACGTCGGCCTCCCGGCGGGACAGCCCGCTCAGCGTCAGGTCGCGCGGCGCCAGCACGTCGTGGTGCAGTCGGGACAGCCCGCGCAGCAACGGCCCCAGCTGCTCCGGCGGCACGTCACCGCGGCCGGCGTGGGCGTCGGCGATCGCCTGCAGCAGGCGGGCCGTCGTGGCCTCAGCACGCGGCACCAGCACGACGAGCCCGTGCTCCACCGCCGTCCACAGCTCCGCCGGCCGCGTGTCCTCCGCGACGAGCACCAGCCGCGCGTTCGGCGTCGTCGTCAGCAGTTCGCCCAGTTCACGGCCCGCCTCGGCGACCGCGAGCACCACCTCGGCCCCGCCGTCCTCGCGCGCGTCGACCACCTGCACCCCGGGCTTGTCCCGCAGCTCGGCCAGTATCCCGGTGCGGACGAACGGATCGGCCGCCACGATGGCGACCCGGACGGCCGGGCGCCGGGGCGGGACGGAGTGCAGCCGGGGACGGTTGCCGCCCTCGGCCCACGCTATACGCGAAGACATGACCTCCAGCAAACACCGTCCCCCGCGCGCGGAGGAGGCGGAACCACCGGCAGGTTTCGACCACCGGCAATTCTGCCGGTTGAATGGGCGGTGGTGAACGACGCACAAGATCCCGGCACCGGCCCGGACGCCACCCCGGCGTTCGGGCGCCTGCTGCTGCGCCACCGCCGCGCCGCCGGGCTGACCCAGGCGGAACTGGCCAAGGCCTCCGGCATGAGCGAACGCGCGCTGCGGGACCTGGAACGCGGCCGCGCCCAGGCGGCGCAACGCCGTTCGGCCGACGCGCTCGCCGACGCGCTGCGCC
>NZ_BAABIB010000021.1:0-26327 GCF_039542405.1 Amycolatopsis dongchuanensis | reverse complement strand
CACGCATCCGACTCCTCACCCAAACCGCCTAACTTAGCGGTATTGGCCGGCGGGCAGGCTCCAGGATGATCAGGGCCCAAAGGGATCTCACCTGGGGTGGGTGGTCGAGTTGAGTGATCATCCCGTCGCCTGCGGTTTGTGCATATCACTTTGAGGACCAGCCGCAAGCTTGGCAAGGCACGCGCCGGTTGGTAAAAAAGGTTGCGGCTGCCCCTCAAAGTGATCCACCGGTATCAGGCGACGGGATGATCACCCAACTCTCGGGTGGGCATGCGGGAGCTTTCGCTCCCTCAAAGCGACTTGGTCCGGTAGGCCTCCACCAACTGCCGCTCCGCGTCGTCCAGATACTCCCGCAACAAACGTTCCGCCTCATTCCCGTGGCCTCGCTGCAGGGCCTGGAGGATCTGCCGGTTCCTGGCGAGGTACGGCTCGTGGAAGGGTTGCGGATCGGCCATCACGTGGAACACCAGGCGTAGCTCGGCGAGCAGGCCGCGCATCAGTTCGTCCACGCGCGGGCTGCCGGCGAGCGTGCACAGTGCCTGATGGAAGTGGATGTCCGCCGTGCCCAGCTCCCGCCACGACTGCCGCGCCGCCGCTGCTTCGCCCGCCTCGACCGCGGCCGCGACGGGGGCGAGCCGGTCGCCTGGCGGGCTCTGCACTTCCCGCACGATCGAGCACTGGACGAGCTTCCGCAGCCGGTACAGGTCCGCGACATCGGCCTCCGACAGCATCCGCACGAACACCCCGCGGTTCAGTTCGTGCACCAGCAGCCGTTCGTGCGTCAGCAGCCGGAACGCCTCCCGCAAGGTGTTGCGCGAGACCCCCAGCGCCCCGCCGATCGCCTCCTCCGACAACCGGGTGCCCGGCGGGAAGTGGCCCTCGGTGATGCGGGCCCGGAGCACGTCGGCCAGCCGCTCCGCCGTGCTCGTCCTGCTGAGTACCGAACGGTCACCCACCAGGACGGCGATGGGATCGACGGCGGGAACGTCGGTGCTCACGGGGGCCTCCGGGACAGAACAAGCTGGTCAGCGCCAGTTAACCAGCATCGTCGCCCGCAATTCAACAAGCGGATCGTGCGATCGAAGCATTGACGGATCGTTGAACAATCCTTACCGTTCCTATTTCCGCACCTCTCCAGATCGGAACCCGCGATGACCGTTCCCAGCACCGACCGGAAGTCCCTGCGGCGCGCGTTCGTGGCGAGCCTGTCCGGCACGACCCTCGAGTACTACGACTTCGCCGTCTACTCCGTGGCGTCGGCGACGATCCTCGGCAAGCTGTTCTTCCCGTCCTCGGACGAGCTGGCGAGCACGATGCTGGCGTTCTCCACGTACGCCGTGGGGTACGTCTCGCGGCCGCTGGGCGGGTTCCTGTTCGGCAGGCTCGGGGACATCCTCGGCCGCAAGCAGGTGCTGGTGTTCACGCTGCTGCTCACCGGCATCGCGACGTTCCTGATCGGTGTGCTGCCGACGCACGCGACGTTCGGCGCCGGGGCCGCGATCCTCCTGGTGCTGCTCCGCTTCGCCCAGGGCGTGGGCGTCGGCGGCGAGTGGGGTGGCGCGGTGCTGCTGTCCAGCGAGTTCGGCGACCCGAAGCGCCGCGGGTTCTGGGCCTCGGCCGCGCAGATCGGCCCGCCCGCCGGCACGCTGCTGGCCAACGGCGTGCTCACGCTGCTCGGCGTGGTCCTGACCAAGGCGCAGTTCGAGTCGTGGGGCTGGCGGATCGCGTTCCTGCTGTCCGCGGTGCTCGTGCTGTTCGGGTTGTGGCTGCGCATGCGGCTGGAGGAAACACCCGTGTTCCAGCGGATCGCCGAGCGGGGCGAGCGTCCGAAGGCGCCCGTGCGCGAGGTGGTCCGGGAGGAGCCGCGGGCCCTCATCACGGGCATCCTCGTGCGCATCTGCCCCGACGTGCTGTACTCGCTGTTCACCGTCTTCGTGCTGACCTACATGACGACGCAGCTGGGCCTGCCGAAGAACCAGGGCACGCTGGCGGTGATGATCGGGTCCGCGTGCCAGCTGTTCCTGATGCCCGCGTTCGGCGCGCTGTCGGACCGCATCAGCCGCCGCACGCTCTACCTCGTCGGGACGGTCGCCGCCGCCGTCTGGCCGTTCCTGTTCTTCCCGCTGGCGAACACGCGCTCGATCGCCGCGATCATCGTCGGCGTCGTGGTCGCGCTCGCCATCCACGCCCTGCTCTACGGGCCGCAGGCGGCGCTGATCACCGAGCAGTTCTCCGCCCGCCTGCGCTACACGGGCAGCTCACTCGCCTACACCCTCGCCGGGGTCGTCGGCGGCGCGATCGCCCCGCTGGTGTTCACCGCGCTGCTCGCCGGGTTCGGCACGTGGGTGGTCGTCGCGCTGTACCTGGCGTTCACCGGCGTGCTCACGCTCACCGGGGTGCTGCTCAGCCGGAAGACGCGGGTGGTGGACCCCGAGCCCGTCGGAGCCCGGCCATGAGGATCGACCTGAACTGCGACGCCGAAGGCAGGCTGCCGGATGTCCTGACCGCCGCGAACGTGCGCTGCGGCTGCCACGCCGGGGCCGCGCGCACGATGCGTGAGGTGTGCGAGGCCGCCGTCAAACGCGGTGTGGCGATCGGCGCGCTCGTGGGCTATCGGCACGGCGCGGACGTGACGGAGACCGAGCTCGTCGACGACGTGCTCTACCAGCTCGGGGCGCTCGACGCGATCGCGGGCTCGGCCGGTGGCGAGGTCCGCTACGTCAAGGCGCGCGTCCGCGACGAGCACGCCGCGGCCGTCGTCGACGCGATCTGGCAGTACGACCCGCAGCTGCCCGTGCTCGGTCCGCCGGGCTCGGCGCTGCTGCGGCACGCGGCGGAAAACGGGCTCGTCACGGTCGTGGAAGCGTTTCCCGACCGGCACTACCACCCGGACGGCCACCCGCTGCCCGGCGCGCCACTGTCCAATCCGGACGAAATCGCGTCGCGCTGCCTCCGCCTGGTGACGCGGGGAGAGGTCGTCGCCGTGGACGGCACGGTCATCCCGCTGCGCGCGGACTCCCTTTCCGTGCACGGCGACAACTCCGCGACCGTCCACCGTGCGCTGGACGCGGCCGGGGTGGAGTTGCGCAGCTTCGCCTAGGCCGCCGGCGGGCACCGGCTCACGACCGGACCGGACGGTACGCTGAGCGTGTTCATCCGATCGGCTCCGGAGCAGATTCCATGAAGACCGCACCAGCGGGAGAGGACGGGAACAAGCAGCGCTCCCGGCGGCGGCTGACCGTGGCCGTGAAGAACTCGCTGCGCGAGCTGCGCACCCAGCTTTCGCTGCTGCACCACCAGGTCTCCACGCACGTGGAGCTGAACGACGTCGACCTCGACTGCCTGGAGCTGATCACCCGCCTCGGCCCGATCAGCCCGAGCGCACTCGCCCGGGCAACCGGTCTGCATCCGGCCACCATGACCGGCATCATCGACCGGCTGCAGCGTGGTGGCTGGGCGGTGCGCGAGCGCGACCCCGAGGCGGCGGACCGCCGGGCGGTCACCGTCCGGGCCGTGCGCGACCGCAACGGCGAGCTCCTCAAGCTCTACTCGGGGATGAACTCCGCGCTGGACGAGATCTGCGCCGACTACACCGAGGCCCAACTGGAACTCCTCGCCGACTTCCTGTCCCGCGCCACCGCGGCCGGTGTGGACGCGACCAGGGATCTCACCGAGCGCTGAGTCGCCCGGGTCCGCTCGCTCACTTCCCGTCGGCCGTCCCGTGCGCAGCTCATAATGTATGAAATTCATGTAGTATGAGATTCATACGAAGTGCTACCGTGGGTTCATGACCCAGCAAACGCGCAAGGCGCAGAGCTACCGCCGGACGGTCAACAGGATCAACAAGGTCATCGCCGGGCTGCAGCGGCTCGGCATCGCCTTCGGGCCGACGCAGCTGCTCACCGTGACGGGGCGCCGCTCCGGACAGCCCCGCACATTTCCGCTGGCTGTGCTTTCCCTGGCGGGCGGCCGGTACCTCGTCCAGGCGTTTCCGAACGCCGCATGGGTGGCCAACGCGCGGGCCGCGGCGCAGGCCGCCGAGGTGGTCACGCTGACCCGGGGCCGCCGCAGGTCCAAGGCCCGGCTGGTCGAAGTCCCCGTGCAGGAACGCGGCCCTCTGCTGCGCGAGGTCGTGCGCACACAACCGGCCAGCGCGGCCCAGCGCTACGTGACCAACGGGCTCGCCGAGGCACCCACTGCCGACGCGGTGGCCGCGGCTGCCGACCGGATCGCGGTGTTTCGCATCGAGCAGCTCTGACGCGACAAGTTCCGCGGGAGGAGGTGCCGGTCTCAGGCAGCCGCCCAGCCCGCCAGCCAGGACAGCAGCCGGCCCTGCGACCAGCACCGGCCGACGGCCTCGGCGTGCAGGACCGTCCCTCTGAAGACCGCGACTCCGAGGATGCTGTGCCCGGACGCGTGGCGGTCGCCGAACGTCGGGATCGCCGGCGCGACTCCGACCCCCTCCGCCGACACCCACGCCACCGCCCGGCGGACCGCCGCGGAATCGAGCCGCTGCAGGAAACGCAGGCGGTCTTCGAGCGAGAACCGCGACAGCGCCCACGTCGTCGTGACGACGGGCAGGGCGTCCGCGGGCACCTGGGCGAAGGCGTCGGGCAGCACCTCGATCGCGTCGCCGCGCAGCAGCGTCGGCGGGTTCTGCACCGCCAAGGTCAGCTCCGCGTCGAGCAGTTCCCTCCACTCCGGCTGATCCGGCCACACGCACGCGCGCAGCCACCGGGCTTCGTCCTCGTCGCTCACGTCCACCGGCTCGGCGTCGATGCCGATCCGCGCGACGACCTCGGGCATCGCCTGCGACGGCACCGGCCGGTCCCCCACGATCGACGCCGACAGCCGCACGGGAGACGCCGGATCGCCCAGCGACTGCCCGTGGTCGTAGCTGATGTGGGCGCGGTCGACGTTCAGGTTGAACCCGGCAGAGCAGCCGACGTCGATGAGCCCGACCGCCTCCGCGCCCACGCGCCGCGCTGCCTCCGCGATCAGCGGGTACAGCACGGTGTGGCGCCCCTTCTCGTCGGCACGCAGGGGCCGTGGGGCCACAACGACCGTCCCCAGCAGGGTGTCGAGCGCCGCCACCACGGCAGCGTCACCGTCCCCGGCGGCATAGGCCGCGGCCAGCGCGGGCGCCCGCCCGGCGAGGGCGAGATCGTGCAGCGCGGCGAGGACCAGCGCGGGATGCCGCTTGCGTGCGGGCATCCCTTCGATGAGCCGCAGCGCCGCTTCGGACTCGCTCAGCGCGACCGCGACCCGCTCGTACACGGTCCCGGCCGCATCGGTCTCACCGAACCGCCGGTAGCGCTCGGCGAGCGCCGGCATCAGACGAGCGTGCCCAACGCGGGCAGCAACGCGCGCAGCGCCCGCCCACGGTGGGAAACCGCGTCCTTCTCCGCCGGGTCCAGCTCCGCCGACGTCCGGGTCCCGCCCTCGGGCACGAAGATCGGGTCGTAGCCGAAACCGTTGGTACCACGGGGTTTCCGCACGATCCGGCCGCGCCACTCCCCCCGCACGACGGTCTCCTCGCCGCCGGGGACGACGAGCGCGGCGGCGCAGACGAACGCCGCACCCATCCGCTCGTCGGGGGTGTCGGCGGTCTGCGCCAGCACGAGCTCCAGGTTCGCCTGGTCGTCGCCGTGGCGCCCGGCCCACCGCGCCGACAGCACGCCCGGCATCCCGTTGAGGGCGTCCACGGAGATCCCCGAGTCGTCGGCCACGGACGGCAGGCCCGTAGCGGCGGCCGCGTCCCGCGCCTTCGCCAGCGCGTTCTCCTCGAAGGTCGCCCCGGTCTCCGGCGCTTCGGGGAACTCGGGGACGTCCGCGAGCCCGATCACCTCGATTCCGGAAATCCGCTCTGCTTCGAGGATCCGGCGCAGCTCGCCCAGTTTCTTGGCGTTGCGGGTCGCCAGCAGGAGCCGTGTCACTTCGAGCCCTTCGACTTCTTGCCGGTCCGCGGCTCGGGCAGCTCGCCGGGGTAGGGCTCCTCCAGCGCCGCGGTCTGCTTGCGCGTCAGCTCCTCGCAGCCCGCCAGCGCCAGGTCCAGCATCTTGTCCAAAGTGGACCGCGTGAACGTCGCGCCCTCGCCGGTGCCCTGCACCTCGATGAGCGTGCCCGCGTCGGTGGCCACCACGTTCAGGTCGACCTCGGCGCGGGAGTCCTCCTCGTACGGCAGGTCCAGCCGGACCCGCCCGTCGACGACGCCGACGCTGACGGCGGACACCATCGCGGACAGCGGCTTCGGGTCGGCGAGCCGCCCGGCCGCGGCGAGCCACGTGACCGCGTCGTGCAGCGCCACGTAGCCGCCGGTGATCGCGGCCGTGCGCGTCCCGCCGTCGGCCTGGATGACGTCGCAGTCGAGGTGGATCGTGTTCTCGCCGAGCGCGGACAGGTCGATGCACGCCCGCAGCGACCGGCCGATCAGGCGGCTGATCTCGTGCGTGCGGCCGCCGATGCGCCCCTTGACCGACTCGCGGTCGCCCCGGTCGTGGGTGGCCGAGGGCAGCATCGCGTACTCGGCGGTGACCCAGCCCAGCCCCGAGCCGGTGCGCCAGCGCGGCACCCCTTCGGTCACGCTCGCCGCACACAGCACGCGGGTCTTGCCGAACTCGACCAGCACCGATCCCGCGGGCCAGTCCTGGAAGCCCCGCGTGATCTTCACCTCGCGGAGTTCGTCGTCGTTCCTACCGTCTTTTCGTGGCACGGGTGCAGACTAGAGCACCTCGTAGGTGGCGCTCTGCTCGACGAGCTCCGCGGCCGGGAACTCGCCCTTGGCCTCGGCGAGGATGGCTGCCGCGTCGCTCCACGGCGCCACGTGCGTCAGCAGCAGGCGCCCGGCGCCGGCCCGGCGGGCCAGCTCCCCCGCCTGCCGCCCGGACAGGTGCACGCCCGGCGGCCGGCCGGGCGCATCGGTCCAGGTCGCCTCGGCGAGCAGCACGTCCACGCCGTCGGCGAGTTCGTCGAGGGCGGCACACGGGCCGGTGTCGCCGGTGTACGCGAGCGTCCGGCCGCCGTGGCTGATCCGCAGGCCGAAGGCCTCGGTGGGGTGGTCGACGGGGATCGCCCGCAGCTCGAAGGGGCCGACTTCCACCGGTCCCGCGCCGAGTGCGTGGAACTCGTACACGTCGGACAAATCGGTCTCGGCGAGCTCGGTGTCGTTCGGCGCATACGCTTTCGCGAGCCGGTCGGGCGCGTTTTCGGGCGCGTGCACGGGCAAGCGGCGCTCGGTGACGTCGTAGGGCGGGTCGGGGTGGTAGCGGCGCAGCACGGTGAGCGCGCCGAAGTCCGCGCAGTGGTCGGGGTGCAGGTGCGACAACGCGAGGGCGCCGAGGTCGAACGGGTCGTGGTGGGTCTGCAGCTCCGCGAACGTGCCGTTGCCGAGGTCCAGTCCGAGCAGGAAGCCCTCGGCCTCGACGAGGTAGCCGGACGCCGCCTTACCGGGACCGGGAACGCTGCCCGAGCAGCCCAGGATCGTCAGTCGCACAGGCGTCACCCTGCCACGTCAGCGGGACGCGGGCGAGAGCACACCGGGCGCGAAACCCATGAACCGCTGCGCCAGCCGCGCGAAGGGCTCGGGCGATCCGGTGGCGATGAACTCGTGCTGCGGCGGCGTGTCGCGCTCGGCGAGCAGGTCGCGTTCGGTGAGCACGCGCACGACGTCCTTCGCGGTCTCCTCGGCACTGGACACGAGGGTCACCTCGGGCCCCATGACGATCTGCAGGACGCCGCTGAGCAGCGGGTAGTGCGTGCAGCCGAGCACGAGCGTGTCCACTTCGGCGCGCAGCAGCGGTTCGAGGTAGCCCTGGGCGAGCCCGAGGATCTGGCGCCCGGAGGTGATGCCGCGCTCGACGAAGTCCACGAAGCGGGGGCACGCGACGCTGGTGACGGTCACGTCCTTGGCGGCGGCGAACGCGTCCTCGTAGGCGCGGGAGCGGATCGTGCCCTCGGTGCCGATCACGCCGATCCGGCCGGTGTGCGTGGCCGAGACCGCACGCCGGACGGCGGGCAAGACGACCTCGACGACGGGCACGTCGTAGCGTTCGCGGGCGTCGCGGAGGCACGCGGCGGAGGCGGTGTTGCAGGCGATCACGAGTGCCTTGACCCCGTCGCCGACGAGGTCGTCGAGCGCGGCGAGCGCGAGTTCCCGCGCGCGGGCGATGGGCAGGGGGCCGTAGGGGTTGTGGGCGGTGTCGCCGACGTAGCGGAGCTGTTCGTGCGGCAGCTGCTCGAGGATCGCGCGCGCCACGGTCAACCCGCCGACACCGGAGTCGAAAACGCCGATCGGGGCCTCGGGAGTGATCACCCGGTTCAGGCTAGTCGCTTGCGTGCCTTCGACCGGTCGGCGGCCGCGGCGAACCACGCCGCCAGCACCCCGCCGAGCGCGCCGAACAGGTGCGCCTGCCAGGAGATGCCGGGGTTGCCGGGCAGCAGTCCCCACAGCGTCCCGCCCCACACGAGGAGCAGCCCCGCGGCGACGACCAGTTGCCCGAAAGCGCGGTTGAACAGGCCGCGGACCAGCAGGTACGCCAGCCAGCCGAACGCCAGCCCGGACGCCCCGATGGTCGAGGTGCCGCTGTCCCCCGTGAGCCACACGCCGAGCCCGCTGACCACCCAGATCAGGCCGGTCACCGCCAGCCACCGCCCGAGCCCCGACGCCAGCGCCAGGAACCCGAACACCAGCACGGGAATCGTGTTGGCGAACAGGTGTCCCCAGCTACCGTGGAGGAGCGGCGCCCACGCGACGCCGTCCAGCCCGACGAGCGTCCGCGGCACGATGCCCTCGTCGTCCAGCCGGTGGTGCAGGCCCGCGTCGACGAGCTCGACGAGGTACAGCAGCACGGTGAACGCGAGCACCGTGATCCCGGCCGTCTTGGAGTCGGCGGGCAGGACGCGCTTGGCCGGGTCGGCGGGAGCGGTGGGCGTGCTCATGTCCGCCACGGTACGGACCTGCGGGAACGCCGGCCTCGGGTGAAAACCCTGAATTCGGCGGAGACGCGCGGTGAGCTTTCGCTTGCGCTGCGTTGACGTGGTGCTTACGCCGCGGAAACAGCGGCCCGGTTCGCTGGGGGCCATTCCCACCACGGACCGGAGGACACCTTGACGAGCATCTACGAGCAGATCGGCGGCCAGGAAGCACTGATCACGGTCGTCGACGATTTCTACGAGCGCGTCCTGGCCGATTCGGAGCTCGAGGGCTTCTTCAGGGGCACCAACATGCCACGCTTGAAGGGCATGCAGGTCGAGTTCTTCGCAGCAGCCCTCGGCGGCCCGGACGAGTACAAGGGCCGCTCGATGAAGGAGGTCCACCGGGGCCGGGGCATCGAGCAGCACCACTTCGACCTGGTGGCGAAGCACCTGACGGAAAGCCTGAGCGCGGCAGGCGTGCCGCAGGAAACGGTGGACACGATCATCGGCGCCATCGCCCCCCTGGCCCCAGAAATCGTCAGCTCCACGACGGCGGTTTAGCACGGCAGGCCTCCGCCCACGGAACCGCCACCCGGCAACGGAACGCGAGCGGCCACACCGCCCACACCCACCCCCGCCCCGATCCCCAGCCGCACTTACGGCCGATCCGGCGGGTCAAGAGTGGGCGAAGCCCATCCCGAAGGGACGCCGAAGGCGCTCTTGACGCGACGGATCGGCCGTGAACACTCAAGGATCGGGGCGGGGGTGGGGCCGCTCGAGCAGGCGCGCCAGCGCCGGGAGACCCCGCCACTCACGCGCCCAGCGGCGAACAGGACCAAAAGAAAAAGAATGCCTCGCCGGCGGGCAATACCGCTAAGTTAGTACGTTTTACCTGGTCAGGGCGTTACCGGAGGCTCTGTTCAGTCGTTCCCGCCGGTTAGGCGGTTCTCCACTTGAGACAGTCGCCGTTGCGGTTGAGGGGAATCTTCAATTGAGGCAACTGTTCTGTCGGGGTGTGACCGCTCTGTGGGCGACGCCTCCAAACGCCTCTGAGCTGCGGAAACTCGCCTAAACTTAGCGGTATTGGCCGGCGGGCAGGCTCCAGGATGATCGGGGCCCAAAGGGATCTCACCTTTGGGTGGGTGGTCGAGTTGAGTGATCATCCCGTCGCCTGCGGTTTGTGCATATCACTTTGCCCCAGAGCCGCAAGCCTGGTCACTCGGCCGCCGGTGAGCAGGAAGGTTGCGGCCCTGGCTCAAAGTGATCGCCCGGTATCAGGCGACGGGATGATCACCCAACTCTCGGGGCGGCTTGGGCCTTCAGGCCCACAACTGCCCGTCAAGCTTCGCGGCTGCCTCGTCCAGCGTGCCGCTGTACGCGCCGGTCGACAGGTACTTCCACCCGGCGTCCGCGACCACGAAGGCCACATCCGCGCTTTCGCCCTTCGCGGCGGCCTTCTCCGCCACCGCGAGTGCCGCGTGCAGGACCGCACCCGTCGAGATTCCCGCGAAGATGCCTTCGTGCTCCAGCAGTTCCCGCGTCCGCCGCAGGGCGTCGTACGCGCCGACCGAGTACCGGCCGTTGAGCACGTCGGGGTCGTACAGCTCCGGCACGAAACCCTCGTCCAGGTTGCGCAGCCCGTAGACCAGCTCCCCGTACCGCGGTTCGGCCGCGATGATCTGGACGCCCGGCTTCTGCTCGTGCAGGTACCGGCCCACGCCCACGAGCGTGCCCGTCGTGCCGAGGCCGCCGACGAAGTGGGTGATCGTCGGCAGGTCCTTCAGCAGCTCGGGGCCCGTGGTGCGGTAGTGCGCGTCGGCGTTCGCGGGGTTGCCGTACTGGTACAGCATCACCCAGTCGGGATTTTGCTCGGCCAGTTCCTTCGCTCGGCGCACCGCCTCGTTCGACCCGCCCGCGGCGGGCGAGAATACGATCCGCGCGCCGTAGGCCTGCAGCAGCTGCTTGCGCTCGGCGGACGTGTTCTCCGGCATCACGCAGATCAGCCCGTAGCCCTTGAGCTTCGCGGCCATCGCCAGCGAGATGCCCGTGTTCCCGGACGTCGGTTCGAGGATCGTCGAACCGCGGCGCAGGATGCCCTCGCGCTCGGCGGCCTCGATCATGGCCAGCGCGGGGCGGTCCTTGATCGAGCCGGTCGGGTTGCGGTCCTCCAGCTTCGCCCACAGCCGCACGTCGTGCGTCGGGGACAGGCGTGGCAGACCGACCAGCGGAGTACCGCCGAGCGCGTCGAGCAGCGAGTCGAAACGGGCCATCAGCTCAGCGTGCGCCGCCCGCGACGGCGGGCAGGATCGTCACGGTGTCGCCGTCCTTGACCTCGGCGTCCAGGCCACCGGCGAAGCGGACGTCCTCGTCGTTGACGTAGACGTTCACGAACCGGTGCAGCTTGTCCTCCTTGACCAGACGGCCCTTGATGCCGCTGTGCCGGGACTCGATGTCGTCGATCACCTCGAGCACCGTCTTGCCGGACGCCTCGACGGACTTCTCGCCACCGGTGTGCGTACGCAGGATGGTCGGGATGGACACGGTCACGGCCATGGGAAATTACCTCCGCTTGGTTTCTCTGGGACAGACGTTCGGGACGTGCGCGTTATTCCGTGATCTCCACGGGCTCCTCGGTGACCACGCCGTCCACGATCCGGTACGAGCGGAACTCGTGCTCCTCGGGGTCACGCGTGGAGACCAGCACGTAGTGCGCGTCCGGCTCGGAGGCGTAGGACACGTCGGTGCGCGACGGGTAGGCCTCGGTGGCGGTGTGCGAGTGGTAGATGACGACGGGTACCTCGTCGTTCGCGTCCATCTCGCGGTACAACTTGAGCAGGTCGGCGGAGTCGAACTCGTAGAACGTGGGCGACCGCGCGGCGTTCAGCATCGGGATGAAGCGCTCGGGCGTGTCCGAGCCCTCGGGACCCGCGATGACGCCGCACGCCTCGTCCGGGTGGTCCCGGCGCGCGTGGGCGACGATCTCTTCGACGAGTTCACGACGGATCCGAAGCACGCAAGTCATCTTACGGGCCGGACACCGGCCGTTCACAGAGTGAGACTGCGCACGGGCGGCAGCGCCCCGCCGGGCTCCCGCAGGGACTCGTGCGCGAGGTGGTACTGGATGCCCTGCAAGACGGCCACGGCGTGGTTCGCCTGCGACGGCCGCCACTGCCACCGGCGGCGACGCGGCAGGCAGACCGTCTGGGCGTGCCCGGCGGCGACGAACCAGTCCGCGACCTCCTGCGGGGTGAGCAGCAGGTGCTCCGTGGGCACGCACCGGGTCAGCACGCGCCGCACCGCGCCGGTGACCTCCTCCCGCATGACGGCGCCGTGCCGGGCACGGAACTCCGCGCTCGCCCCGCGATCGGGGTAGGCGTCCGGGAACAGGTGGTCGTCGCGCAGCCCCTTCTCCAGCGCCCGGAGCAGCCGGGTGAACTGCCGCCGGAGGAACTCGGCCCCGGCAGGCGTGATGCGCAGGACCACCCGGCCGCCATCGGCGGAAACGGCCTGGAAATCGCTCACGACCGGCTCCTGATCGTCGCGCGCAGGCCGTGCACCTGCAGGCGGGCGGCGAGCTGTTCAGCCGCCTCCTGCGTGCTGCACCACGTCACCGTCGCTTCGCCGCTTTCGTGCACGTCGTCGGCGAACTCGAAGCCTCGGTCCACCGGCAGGCCGAACACACGGCCCATCACGTACGCGACGCCCACGAAGGTGTTCGCGTTGTCGTTGTGCACGACCACAGCCCAGGGCCGCTCGTTCTCCACGGCTTACTGATCTTCGCCGCGCCCCCGGCCGTTACGACCCGAACGCCTCCGGCCAGACGTCCCGGTACGCGGGCACTCCCGCGGCAGACTCCGCGGACAGCAACCCGTGCACCACAGCCCGCGCGAAGACCCGCGCCGCCGCCGAGCAGAGGGTGTCCAGGGCCGCCGCACGCGTCGCCTCGCCGAAGGGGCCTTGGCCGGACGGGAGTTCCCTCGCGCCGGTGGCCAGTGCGAACACCGTGTCGCCGTCGAACATCGTGTGCGCCGGGCGCACCGCGCGCGCCAAGCCGTCCTGCGCCGCGACCGCCAGCCGGCGGCACTCGGCCTTCGACAGCGCCGCGTCGACCGCCACCACGCCGATCGTCGTGTTCAGGTCCGTGCGGGCCGACGGCAGCGAGGCGGGCCGCGAAGGCCACGTCACCCCGAACTCGCCGTCGACCTCGTGATCCGCCGCGAACGGCACGCCCGTCGCGAGCGACACCGCCTCGCCGCTGGCGTTCACCACGGCCAGCGCTCCCACCGTGCCCCCGTCGACGACCTCGCTCGCGCTGCCCACGCCGCCCTTCAGCGACCCGACCACCGCGCCCGTCCCGGCACCGACCGTGCCCTGCGCCACCGGCGCCGAGGCGGCCGCTTCACAAGCGGCGTAACCGAAATCCGCGTCCGGGCGGTGGCCCCACTCGCTGCGCGGCAGGTCGAACAGCACCGCCGCGGGCACGATCGGCACCACCTCGTGCTCCGCCGCGCCGACGCGGAACCCGTGCCCGCGCTCCCCCAGCCACCGCATCACACCGTCCGCCGCGGCGAGCCCGTACGCGCTGCCCCCGGACAGGCAGATCCCGTTCACCCGCTGCACCAGGTTCTCCGGCTCCAGCAGGTTCGTCTCCCGCGTGCCCGGCGCGCCGCCGCGCTGGTCGACCGCGCCCGTGGCGCCGTCCGGCACCAGCACCACGGTGGTGCCGGTGGCCCAGCCGGGTTCCAGCCGCTGGAAGTGCCCGACGAGCACCCCCGGCACGTCGGTGATCATGCGGTGAGCGCCTGGACGAGGGTCTCCTGCACGTACGTGAGCCAGTGGTAGACGCCGAGGTGCGGCGAACGGGGATCGTCCTCGGGCAGCTCGTCCGGCATGTCCTCCGTGACGTCGAGCGCCGTGCCGAGCGCGAGCCGCACGTCGTTGAGCGCCGACAGCCACGCGTCGGCCTGCTCCACCGTCAACCGCACGTCGCCACCGTCCCGCGGCAGCGTCTCCATCACCACCTGCGCGACCCCGACCTTCGCCTCGACCAGCTCGGGCTCGTGCAGCGAACGCAACGCGCCCGCCGAGTCGAGGTCCTCCTGGCTGGGGTTGTCCGGATCGAGCTTGTGGTAGTCGGGCAGCAGCCGTGACAGCACCGGGTCGTTCGGCGACTCCGAAGGACCGGTCTTGATGCCCGTCAGCTCGGCGAGCGGGTCCTGCGGGGCTTCCTCGGCGCGGGCCTGCAGCATGTCCTCCAGCTGGCTGACGAGGCCACGCAGCACGGCGGCCTCCTGCTGCTCGAACCCCGCGACGACCTGCCCGCCCTTGCGCTTCCAGGTCTTCACGGCTGCTCCATGGTGGCCCACAGCCCGGCGGCGTGGAGTCTCGTCACGTCGGCCTCGACCTTCTCCTTCGAGCCCGACGACACGATGGCGCGGCCCTTGTGGTGGACGTCCAGCATCAGCTTCGTGGCGTGGTCCCTGCTGTACCCGAACAGCTTCTGGAACACGTACG
Organism: Amycolatopsis dongchuanensis; assembly: GCF_039542405.1. Taxonomy (NCBI): domain Bacteria; kingdom Bacillati; phylum Actinomycetota; class Actinomycetes; order Pseudonocardiales; family Pseudonocardiaceae; genus Amycolatopsis; species Amycolatopsis dongchuanensis. The sequence goes on along the minus strand of NZ_BAABIB010000021.1, from coordinate 11,900 downwards.
TCACGTACGACATCAGGTTGACCGGGTCGTTCCAGACGACGGTCTGCCACGGTCTGTCCTCGGCACCCAGTTCGGCCCCGGTCGGCTCAACCTGCGTCTGTTCGGTTGCGACAGGCGTGGTCATACCGACATGGTGTCACGGATCGGGCACGGGGTGGCCGAGCGGTCGGTCCGTTCGGGGGAAGACCGGGTTCCCTCATCCCCGCCCGTCGCCCGCCACCACCCTCAACGGTGGCGCTTCGCGCCGCAGTACCGTTCAGCCATGGGTCTCCCGGAAACGCAGGGCAGCACGGCACTGCTCACCGACCACTACGAACTGACCATGCTGGGCAGTGCCCTCGCCGACGGCACCGGTGACCGGCCGTGCGTGTTCGAGGTCTTCGCCCGCCGCCTGCCCGACGGCCGCCGCTACGGCGTCGTCGCCGGTACCGGCCGCGTGCTGGACGCGATCGCCGACTTCCGGTTCACCGACGCGGAGATCACGCAGCTCGCGCAGACCGCGGTGGTCGACGACGCCACGCTGGCGTGGCTGGCGGACTACGAGTTCTCCGGCGACATCGAGGGCTACCCCGAGGGCGAGCTGTACTTCCCCGGTTCGCCGGTCCTCACCGTGCGCGGCAGCTTCAACGAGGCCGTCGTGCTGGAGACGCTGATCCTGTCGATCCTCAACCACGACAGCGCGATCGCCTCCGCCGCCGCCCGCATGTCCTCGGCCGCGTCGAACCGCCCGATCATCGAGATGGGCAGCCGCCGCACGCAGGAGTACTCGGCCGTCGCCGCCGCGCGCGCCGCCTACCTGGCCGGTTTCGCCGCCACCTCGAACCTGGAGGCGGGCCGCCGCTACGGCATCCCCACCCGCGGCACCGTCGCGCACGCCTTCATGCTGCTCCACGACAGCGAGGAGGACGCCTTCCGCGCCCAGGTCGAGAAGATGGGCACGGACACGACGCTGCTCGTGGACACCTACGACATCACGCAGGGCATCGAGACCGCGGTGCGCGTGGCCGGGCCCGAGCTGGGTGCGATCCGCATCGACTCCGGTGACGTCGGCGTCCTGGCCCGCAAGGCCCGCGAGCAGCTGGACTCCCTCGGCGCGCGCGACACGCGCATCGTCGTCTCCGGCGACCTCGACGAGCACGCGATCGCCGCACTGCGCGCGGAGCCGGTGGACGCCTACGGGGTCGGCACGTCCGTCGTCACCGGATCCGGCGCCCCGACGGCGGGCATGGTCTACAAGCTCGTCGAGGTGGACGGCCGTCCGGTCGCCAAGCGCAGCGAGAACAAGGCCTCACGCGGCGGGCAGAAGACCGCGTTCCGCCGCCACAAGCCGACCGGCACCGCGCTGGAGGAGGTCGTCCACTCCAGCCAGGTGGAGGTGGAGCTGGGCCAGTACGACCGTGCGCTGCAGATCCCGCTCATGCGTAGCGGGCAGCCGGCGGAGGACCTGCCGAGCCTCGACGACGCGCGTGAGCGGCTGCGGCACTGCCTGGTGAGCCTGCCGTGGGAGGGCCTGAAGCTGTCCAAGGGCGAGCCCGCGATCCCCACCGTCTTCCTCGAGGAGGAGAAATGAGCCGTGCGCTGATCGTGGTGGACGTGCAGAACGACTTCTGCGAGGGCGGCGCGCTCGCCGTCACCGGCGGTGCCGACACCGCCGCGAAGATCACCGGCCTGCTCGCGGAGGGCGGCTACGACCACGTCGTCGCCACCCGCGACTACCACATCGACCCGGGCACGCACTTCAGCGAGCACCCCGACTACGTGCGGACGTGGCCGCGGCACTGCGAAGCGGGCACGGCGGGCGCCTCGTTCCACCCGGCGCTCGACGTGGGGCCGATTTCGACGGTGTTCTCCAAGGGCCAGTACAGCGACGGCTACTCCGGTTTCGAGGGGCGCACCGAGGACGGCGAAGGGCTGGCCGACTGGCTGAAAGCCCGTGACGTCAAGGAAATCGACGTCGTCGGCATCGCGACCGACCACTGTGTACGCGCCACGTCGCTCGACGCCGTGAAGGCGGGCTTCTCCGTGCGCGTGCTGCTGGACCTGACGGCGGGCGTCGCCCGCGAGACGACCGACAAGGCATTGGCGGACCTGCGCGAAGCGGGTGTGACGCTGACCGGAACGCCGAGGGTGGGCTGATGCGCGCGACGCTGAAGAAGCACAACATCCGCTTCCGCGAACGGCTCGCGGCGAGCCGCGTCATCGCGGTCCTGCGTGCCGACGACACCGAGTACTTCCCCGACGTCGCCCACGTCCTCTACGACGCGGGCATCCGGGTCATCGAGGCGGCGCTGACCACCCCCGGCGCGCTCGACGCGATCGTGCGGATGCAGGTGGAGCTGGGCCCGGACACGATGGTCGGCGCCGGTGACGTGCGCACGGTGTCCGAAGTGGACAACTGCGCGTCGGCGGGGGTGGACTTCCTGGTCACGCCGACGTTCTCCGCCGAGGTGCTGGACCGGGCGCAGCACTACGGGCTGCCCGTGGTGTGCGGGGCGCTCACCCCGACGGAGATCGACGCGGCCTGGCGGCGCGGGGCCGCCGTGGTGAAGGTGTTCCCGGTCGGCCCGGCGGGCGGGGTGCCCTACCTGCACGCGGTTCGCGCACCGCTGCCGGAGATCCCGCTCGTGCCCGCCGGCGGCGTCACGCTGCCCGATGTCGAGGCGTACCTGGGCGCGGGGGCGTTCGCCGTCGCGGCGGGCGAACCCCTCATCGGCGACGCGGTGGCCGGCGGCAAGCTGGACGAACTGGGCCGCCGGGCCTCCGACCTGGCGTCGCTGGCGGGCAAGTTCGTCTGACCTCAGACGAGAATCACCCGGCGTCCACGCGTGTGGCCGGCCTGGCTGTCGATGTGTGCGGACGCGGCGTCCGCGAGCGCGTACGACTTCTCGACGGGGATGTGCAGCTTTCCCTGTGAGATGAGACGGGCCGCTTCGGCGAGCGCGTCCGGCACGCTCCCGGCGACGCCGGAGAACCGGACCCCGGCCTCTTCGGCACCGCGATCGGCGATGGTGAGCACCTTCCGCGCGTCCCCGGTCAGCTCCACGAGCTCGCGCAGCACACCCGAACCGGCCAGGTCGAGCGCCGCGTCGACAGAACCGAGCTGCCGCACGCGCTCGACCCAGCCCTCGCCGTACGTCGTGGCGAGGGCACCCAGCTCGCGCAGGTAGTCCTGGTTCGCGGCGCTGGCCATGCCGATCACGGTGATGCCGCGCTCACGGGCGATCTGCAGCACCGCCGATCCGACGCCACCGGACGCGCCGTTGACCAGCAGCGTCTGCCCGCTCTCCACGCCGACCTCACGCAGGATGCGCAGCGCGGTCTCCACCACCGAGGGGTATCCGGCGGCCTCTTCGAACGTCAGCCCCTCCGGCATGCGGGCCCACGCCCTCAGCACCGCGAACTCCGCGTAGGTGCTCGAACCTTCGCCGAACACGGCGTCGCCGACCGCGATCCCGTCGACCCCCTCGCCGACCTCGTCCACGACTCCGGCGGCGTCCAGCCCGACCCCGGCGGGCAGGTCGACGGGCCCGAACTGGCCCTCACGGATCCGCCAGTCGACGGGGTTGACGCCGGCTGCCCGCACGGCGATGCGCACCTGACCAGGGCCCGCGTGGGGCTCCTCGGCGTCCACCAGCCGCAGGACCTCGGGACCGCCGAACTCGGCGAAGCTCACTCTCTTCATGCCTGCGACCGTAGCACTAACGGTTAGTGTTTTGGAGTCGTTAGTGTTTCGTAGTTGCTAGCATCAGCCCATGACCGCCCCGCCCGGACGCCGCGAGCGCAAGAAGGCCGCGACCCGACAGAAGATCGCCGACACCGCGCTGCGGCTCTTCCTGGCACGCGGGTACGACGAGGTGGGCATCCGCGAGGTGGCCGCCGAGGCCGACGTGGCCGTCACCACGGTCTTCTCGCACTTCGCCTCGAAAGAGGCCTTGATCTTCGAGCGGGACGAGGACTTCGAGCAGCGCCTCACGCGGGCGGTCACGGACCGGGCACCGGGCGAACCGCTCATGCCGGCGCTGCGCCGCGAGATCCTGGTGATGGTGCGGCACTGCTCAACGGGCGACGCCGCCCCGGTCTGGCGCATGGTGGACGGATCCCCCGCCCTGCGGCAGTACGAGGAGTCGATGCGGTTGCGGCACGCGAACTCGCTGGCCGCCGCCATCGCCACCGAGCTGGGGCTGGCGCGGCCCACGACGTTCTGCCGGACGATCGCGAGGTTCGTGGTCGATGCCCACTCGCTCGCCCGCGAGGCGCCGGATCCGGAGGCCGCGGTGGACGAGATCTTCCGGATGATCGAGGCGGCCTGGGAAGCGGGCGGGCCCCCACGCCGGTGAGGACCCGCCCGCCGCGATCAGGCGCCGTACGGGTCGCAGGCGGCGGTGCCGACGTAGATGTCGCCGGAGGCCGGGCCACCCTGCGGGAACAGCTTGATGTGCAGCGCGTGCGTGACGAGGCTGCCGTCCGGCGGGTGCGGCACGACCAGCTCGTTGAGCACGACCTCCGCCATCGGCGGGTCGCCCTGCGCCCGCCCCGGCACGGTGATCCGGTAGTTCGGCGGGATGTTCTCCGGCACCTCGAACCCGCTCACCGAGCCCAGCTCCATCGAGCCGGTGCTGCCGTTCGCCGTCGTCGCGCAGCCCGCCTTGAACGTGCGCACCGTGATCCGCGGGCCGCCGTAGATGCGCAGCGCGTTCGTCTCGAACCGGGTGCCCTCCACCTGCACCGACGCCGTGCCGTCCGCGTTCCGCGTGCACTTCGTGCTGCCGAGCCCGAACCGGGTGGTCGCACCCACGAAGACCGGGTCGGCCTGGTTCGCCGCCGTGCCGCCCACCGCGCACGGCGCGATCGGCTCGGCGGTGGCCTGCTGCCCGTCCACCGTGATGTGCACCGCCCCGACGGATCCGGCCCCGGTCGCCGTCGCCCCTTCCGCCTGCGCCGTCGCGGGGACGGCCGCCAGGCACAGCGCCGCCGCCAAGATCCGCTTCGCCCGCGCCATCGGCAACTCCTCTCGTTCCTGCTGGAAACCCACTTCCGACATCGGCGCCCGGAGCTGCCGGCTGGACCCGAACGGGCGGTGCTCCACCCGGACGAGTGGATCTTTCCGCGACTGCGCGAGAGGTGCCTTGACTCGTTCCGGCCCCCTTCGCCCGGCAGGGGTGGCGGGCCGCGCGGCGCGGGCGCTCGGATTCCGTCGGTGGGGGCCGGTACCGTTGGTCCCCGTGCCGTCCCCTGCTGAGCTCCCCGGTGTCAACGAGCTGCTCTCCCACGCGGTGGAGGCGCTCGGCGGGGCCGAGCGCCCCGGGCAGGTCAAGATGGCCGAGGCGGTCGGGCGGGCGCTGCGCACCGGCGAGCACCTCGCGGTGCAGGCCGGCACCGGCACCGGCAAGTCACTGGCGTACCTGGTGCCCGCGATCCGCCACGCCATCGCGAAGGAGACCACCGTCGTCGTGTCGACGGCGACCATCGCGCTGCAGCGGCAGCTGGTCGACCGCGACCTGCCGCGGCTGGCGAAGGCGCTGAAGAAGCCGCTCGGCCGCGAGCCGAGCTTCGCGATCCTCAAGGGCCGCCGCAACTACCTGTGCCTGCACCGGCTCGACACCGGCGCCCCCGAGGAGCCCGAGGACCCCGGCCTGTTCGACCCGTTCGCCGTGTCGCGCATGGGCAAGGAGGTCCAGCGGCTGCGAGAGTGGTCGTCCGACACCGAGACGGGTGATCGCGACGAGCTCGTGCCCGGCGTGTCGGAGCAGGCGTGGCGCCAGGTTTCGGTGACCGCGCGCGAATGCCTCGGCGTGTCCCGCTGCCCCGTCGGCACCGACTGCTTCGCCGAGAAGGCGCGTGCCGAGGCCGGGCGCGCGGACGTCGTGGTCACCAACCACGCGCTGCTGGCGATCGACGCGCTGCAGGGCTACCAGGTGCTGCCGGAGCACGACCTGGTGATCGTCGACGAGGCGCACGAGCTGGTCGACCGCGTCACGTCCGTCGCCACGGGCGAGCTGACCGCGTCGATGGTCGCGATCGCCGTGCGGCGCTGCGGAAAGCTCATCGACGCCGACATCGCCGACCGGCTGCAGGAGGGCAGCGAGGGCCTCGCGATGATCCTGGAGGACCTGCCGCCCGGCCGCATGGACACCCTGCCGAAGCCGCTCGCGGGCGCTGTCACGGTGATCAGGGACGCGGCGCAGGCGTGCCTGACCGCGCTGGGCGGGGACCGCAAGGAGGACGTCGAGGAGGCCACGGCGCGCAAGCTGGCGCGCTCGCAGGTGGAGGAGGTGCACGACACCGCGGTCCGGCTGCTGGAGGCGTTCGACGAGGACGCGGCGCACCAGCGGGACGTCGTGTGGCTCTCGGCCGACCGGTACGGCATGAGCAACCGGCCGCCGTCGCTGCACGTCGCGCCGCTGTCGGTCGCGGGCCTGTTGCGGGAGCGGCTGTTCGGCGCCACCACGACGGTCCTCACGTCCGCGACGCTGACGCTCGGCGGCGCCTTCGACACGCTGGCCCGGCAGTGGGGGCTGCCGCCGCAGGCGAGGGCGGAGAAGGCCGAGGGCACCGCGACGGACAAGGCGCCGCCCACGGACGGGGACGACCTGAAGTGGTCGGGCCTCGACGTGGGTTCGCCGTTCGACCACCGCCGCAACGGGATCCTCTACGTCGCCAAGCACCTGCCCGCACCCGGCCGCGACGGGCTCGCACCGTCCACATTGGACGAGATCGCGGAGCTGATCGACGCGGCGGGCGGCCGCACGCTGGGCCTGTTCTCCTCGATGCGCGCGGCGAAGCAGGCGGCGGAGGAGCTGCGGGACCGGATCAAGCATCCGATCCTCTGCCAGGGCGAGGACACCACGGCGCTGCTGGTGCGCAAGTTCGCCGAGGACGCGCGCACGTGCCTGTTCGGCACGCTGTCGCTGTGGCAGGGCGTGGACGTGCCCGGCCCGTCGCTGCAGCTGGTGATCGTGGACCGGATCCCGTTCCCCCGCCCCGACGACCCGGTGCAGTCCGCGCGGCAGCGGGCGGTGGAAGCCCGTGGTGGCAACGGTTTCCTCACGGTGGCGGCCACGCACGCGGCGCTGTTGCTCGCGCAGGGCACGGGCAGGCTGCACCGCTCGGTCGGCGACCGGGGTGTGGTGGCGGTGCTCGACTCCCGGCTGGCGACGGCGCGGTACGCGGGTTTCCTCAAGGCCTCCCTGCCGCCGTTCTGGCCCACGACGGACCCCGAAGTCGCCCGCGCCGCCCTGCGGAGGCTGGACGCCGCCGCCCCCGCCTGACGGACGGCCAACGACGGCGCTACCGTGGAGTGAACGTATGAGAAGGAGCACCGTGTCTCAGGATTCGCCTCGCGCGCGATCACGTTCGGTCAGTGTCGACGACATCGGGGTGCGCCGCCAGCTCGCCGATGGCAGCGAGGAGTCGGTCACCTGGGCGGAGCTGTCCTCGGTGGTGGTCCGCGTGATCCCCGAGGGCCCGTGGAACGAGGACGTGTTCCTGATGCTCGCGGGCTCCGACGGCAAGGGCACGGCGGTGCCGAGCGGTGACCCGGCGGCCGACGCCCTCATCGAACGGCTGCAGACCCTGCCCGGCTTCGACAACGAGAAGTTCGTCGAGGCCATGACCACGGACGCCGACGAGGCGTACGTGGTCTGGAAGGCCAACTGACCGCCGGAGGCGATTTTCAGTCGGTGGGGAACTCCTCCGTCACGGGGATCCCCTTCTTGAGCGTGCGGCTCACCGTGCAGAGCCGTTCGATCGCGCGATCCACCGCCACGGCAAGCGCTTCCCGGTCGGACTGGGCCAGGTTCGCCAGGTCCACGTCGAACTTCACGTGCACCGCGTCCAGCTCCGAGGCGCCCTCACGGCGGTCGGCGGAGACTTCGACGCGGAACTTCGAGTCCTCCCCCACGCGGCGCGTGATCAGCTCCTCCGCGGTCACCGCGGAGCAGCCCGCGGCCGCGATCTGCAGCAGTTCCGCGGGCGAGAACGCGCCCTCGGCACCCTTGCGGCCGATCCGCACCTCCGCGCCACGCTCGTTGCGCCCCACGAACTCGTGCTCGCCCTGCCGCTGCACTTCGAGACCCATGTCGCTCCCTCCACCGTTCCTACCGGCGGAAACCACCAGCCGGCGCGGCTTGTTCCCGGTAGTGCCCGGCGACGGCGTCGAAGGCGGCCTTGGGCTCCCAGCGGCGGTCGTCGAGCACCTTCACGATCCCGTAGCTGGCGAGGTCGAAATCCTGGCGCGGTTCGGGGCGGTGCGGGTGGTCGTAGAGCGCGAAGGTGAACACGAAAGCGCTGTCCACGCCCTCGGCGTCGAAGATCTCCAGCAGCTCACGCACGTACGCGGCCTGCCCCGCCTCGTCGCGCACGTACTCGCCCTTCAGCCGCACCGGCCCGTCGTCGCCGTACTCGACGATGTCCAGGCCCTGCGCGCCCCGCTCCCCCGCGCCCTGGAACGTGGCGGAGCCGAACTCGGTGATGGCGACCGGTTTTCCGTGCGCGACAAGGCTCCGGACGCCGTCGACGAAGCGGTCGGCGATCTCGGCCGAGCGGTAGAGGTCCACGGAGACGAAGTCGAAGGGCGTCCAGTCGACGCGTTCGAGCGGCACCGCGGCGTAGGTGATCTTGCCGGTGAAGTGCTCACGCACGACCGCCACAGCCCTGGCGAGGAACTCGTTGACGCGCACGCTCACCGGGCCGATGTGCTCGCGGCCCGACCGCAGCAGCGTCGCGACCCGCTCCTCAAGGCTGTCACCGGGCAGGAATCCCTTGTCCATCAAGCACAACTCGGCACCCGCGACGAACACGACCTCCGCTCCCCGCTGCCGGAGTCGCTCGGCCCGCACGGCGCAGTCGGCGAACAGCGCGAGCATCTCCTCCTCGGTCAGCTCCAGCGGATACGGCGAGAACCAGACCTCGAGCCCCAGCTCCGCGGCGTAGGAGGCGGCGAACTCGATCCGGTCGGGATCGCCGCCCATCACCCGGACGGCGGTGCAGTGCAGGTCTTCGCGGATCGCGCGCAGGTCGCGCCGGACTTCCTCGGGGTCGAAACGCGCGCGGGAGATGGCGCCGCCGCGGACGAAACCGGTGTCGTAACTGATTCCTCTGGCTCGCATGCTCGTTAAGGTACTCCGAGTACCCTATCTGTCAAGGTACGATCAGTACCCATGTCCGAGAAGCCGACGCGGCGGCGTGGCGCCGCGCTGGAAGAGGCGATCCTCCAGGCAGCCGTCGACGAGATCACCGAGTCCGGCTTCGGCGGGTTGACGATGGACCGGGTCGCGACGCGGGCCGGCACCAACAAGAACACGATCTACCGCCGCTGGCCGAACCGGCTCGCACTGGGCGTGGCGGCCTACCGGCGGCTGGCGGAAGCGGTGCGGCCCCCGGACACCGGCACGCTGCGTGGCGACGCGCTCGAACTGCTCCGGGGCGCGAACCGCCACTGGAGTTCCCCGCTCGGCACGATCCTGCGTGAACTCATCGCCGCGGCGGGAGGCGCCTCGGAACTGCTGGCACAGCTGGAAAACCGGGCCGAGGCCGAGGCAGCGCCGTGGCTGGCGATCCTCGAACGCGCGGTCGCACGGGGCGAAGCGGCACCGGAGGCATTGCACCCCCGGGTGGCCACCGTCGCGATCGTGTTGCTGCGCAACGAGTTCGTCGTGCGCGGCGTGCCGAGCGCGCCCGACGAGGTGCTCGTCGAGATCGTCGACGAGGTGTTCCTGCCGCTGGTGCGGATCAGGAGCGGTACTGCGCCAGCACCGTGACGGTGCCGGGCTCGACCTCGGTGAAGCCCGCGTCGCGGACCGCGACCACCTGACGCGAACGCCAGGCGCCCGCCGGGTCGTCGCCGGGGTGCAGGTGCTTCCACTGCGCGACGGACGGCGTCCGGACCGCACACGCGTACCCGCGCTCGGCCCATTTCGCCAGCTCCTCGTCCGGCAGCAGCGACGCGAGGATCATCGTGCCGTGGCCGACCTGCGCGGACGCCTTGCCCACGGTCATCGGCACCTCGGGGTTGAGCAGCAGCAACGGCAGGTCGTCCGGCGCGGGCGGCGGTTCGTCGGGCGGCAGGTCGCTGCCCTGGATCTGCAACCGCGCGATCTCCTTCGGCACGTCCACCACGCGACCCGGCACCAGCGCCCGCACCTCCGCGCCGCCGACCGTGACCGTGACGCCGGGGAACTCCTGCGCCGCGACCCAGTGCGCCCCTCGCGCGCGCCGCGACACCTTGCGGATGTGCCCGGACACCCAGTCGTGCACCGCCTCGTGCCACTCCCCGCCCGGCTGCGCCCGCTCGTCCAGGCACACGGCGAGCGCCGCCGCGGCCGCGGCCTCCAGCAGGGGCGTGCGGGAAGGCGGTGTGGCCTTCTCCATCCGCAGGATCACCGGCATCGCGCGCACCTGGTCGGGCTCGGCCTCCGGCAACGCGGTCTCTTCAGCGGGCAACCCGAGCCACTCGGCGTACCGGGCGGCCAGCGGCTCCAGCACACTCACGGCCGCACCAGTTCCAGACCGTCGGCGGCGTCAGCGGCTTCGACCTCCGCCCGGGTCACCCCGAGCACGAACAGCACGGCGTCGAGGTACGGGTACGACAACGCCGTGTCCGCGACCTCCCGCAACGCGGGCTTGGCGTTGAACGCCACGCCCATCCCGGCGGCCCGAAGCATGTCGATGTCGTTGGCGCCGTCGCCCACCGCGACGCACTGCGCGAGCGGGATGCCGTACTCCCCCGCGAACCGGCGCAACGCGGTCGCCTTGCCGGCGCGGTCGATCACCTCGCCGACCACGCGGCCGGTGAGCTTGCCGTCGACGACCTCCAGCTCGTTCGCCGCGGCGAAGTCCAGCCCCAGGTCCGCCACGATGCGGTCGATGATGCGCGTGAACCCGCCGGACACCACCCCGCACCGGAACCCGAGCCGCTTCAGGGTGCGGACCGTGGTGCGGGCACCCGGGGTCAGCACGATCGCGTCGGCGACCTCGTCCAGCACCGACTCGGGCAGCCCTTCGAGCAGCTTCACGCGGCGTTCGAGGGACTCGGTGAAGTTCAGCTCGCCCCGCATGGCGGCCTCGGTGATCTCGCGGACCTTCGGCTCGACCCCGGCGTGCGCGGCCAGCATCTCGATGACCTCGCCCTGCACGAGGGTCGAGTCCACGTCGAACACGATGAGCCGCTTCGCGCGGCGCTCCAGCCCGGCGCGCTCCACCGCCACGTCCAGCCCGCCGCTGGACGCCACGTCCGCCAGCACCGAGCGCAGCTCCACATCGGACTGTTCGGTGTCCTGCGCGACCGACAGGTGGACCTCCAGCCCCGTCACCGGGTAGTCGGCGATCCGGCGGATGGCGTCGATGTTGACGCCGAGCGCCGCGAGCCGCCGCGCCACGTCGGTGAACGCGCGGGCCGTCAGCGGGCGGCCCAGCACGACGGCGACGTGCGTCGAACCCTGCCGCGGGTTCTCCTCGATCGCCTCGCCGATGCGCACCTCGACGGACATGTCGACGGTCGCCATCGCCTGCTCGACGGCCTCCTGCAGCCCCTCCGGGTCCTCCTCGACGCCCACCAGCACGCCGAGCACCAGCTGGCCGCGGATCACGACCTGCTCGACGTCGAGGAGGTCCACGCCGTGCCGGGTCAGCGCCGCGAACAGCACCGAGGAGACACCGGGTTTGTCCGGGCCCGTGGTGGTGATCAGGACCGGGGTCCGTTCGTGCACTGCGCTCGTTCCTCCGTTCGAAGGCCGGACAGACGGACGGCCCGGCACGTGGTTCCCCACGCACCGGGCCGCCGCCGTCACAGCCGGGTCACTGCTCGGCCGCGTTGTCCTTGTCGTGCTCACCGGGGATGGCCGCCTCGGTCAGCAGCTGGGACGGCGCCTTGGCGCCCTCGTGCGCCTTCGGCTTACCGGTGA
>NZ_BAABIB010000020.1:0-22280 GCF_039542405.1 Amycolatopsis dongchuanensis | reverse complement strand
GAGCCTGCCCGGGCTCGGTGACAGACAACGAGACCTGCACGGAACCCGGGGCGCATCAACGCTGTCCTGATAGAGCGGTGACCTAGTTCTAAAACTGACGGAGGTTGTTGACAGGCTGGGCTCCTGATCAAGGGAGGCCCCATGGCTGAGCGAGTGTGGAGTGAGAAGGACCTGGTCAGGCGCGCCAACCGGCGCCTGGCCGTTCTTCGTCACGCGGAGGAGATCAGTGGCAATGTCGCGGCGACCTGCCGGTATTACGGCATCAGCCGCACCGTGTTCTACCGGTGGAAACACCGCTACGAAGACGAGGGCATCGACGGTCTGAAGGACCGCTCCAGTGCGCCGCTGCACTGCCCGACCATCACTCACCCGCAGGTGGTCGAGAAGATCATCCACCTGCGGCGGCATTATCACTTCGGCCCGCTGAAGATCAGCATGTACCTGCGTCGCTACCACGACCAGGAGATCAGCGCCTCCACGATCTATCGCATCCTCAAACGCCTGGGCATGAGCCGGCTGCCGGCCTCTCAGCGCTACAAGCGCCATCAGCAGCGCTGGAAGCGTTACGAGAAGCAGCGCCCCGGTCACCAGTTGCAGATCGACGTCAAGTTCGTCGAACCGATCACCACCGACGCCGGCCGAAAGAAGCGCTACTACCAGTACACCGCGATCGATGACTGCACACGGCTGCGGATCCTGAAAATTTACCCGCGGTCTGACCAGAAAACCGCGATCCAGTTCCTGGACTATGTGCTGTCCAGGCTGCCGTTTCAGGTCGAGAAGATCCAGACCGACAACGGGGCCGAGTTCCAGTCGGCGTTCCACTGGCACCTGCTCGACCAGGGCATCGGCCACGTCTACATCCGCCCCGCAACCCCACGGCTCAACGGCAAGGTCGAGCGCTCACACCGCATCGACGCTGAGGAGTTCTACCGCCTGCTCGACGGCGTCGTCCTCGGCGACCTCGCGGTGTTCAACGACAAGCTCAAGGAATGGGAGGACTACTACAACTACCACCGCCCTCACGGTGGCCTGGGCGGCCAGACCCCGTATGAGAGGCTCCTACAGAAGACCCAAACCAACACCCAGCCTGTCAACGACCAGCGTCAGTAGCACAACTAGGCCTGCCCCACGTCACGTACGGCCAGAACCTGCCAGGTGCACCCGCCGGCCAGGGCGAGCCACATGAGCAGCACCACCGCCGCGAGCGGGTGCGGCAGCAAACCGGCCGGCACGGCAGACGGCGAGACCAGGGACATCGTCGCACCGAAGGGCAGGGCCTGGCCGAGCACCGGGACGGACTCCAACAGCACCGCGGAACCCACGTGCACCAGGAAGGCCGCCACCGGTGCGAGGAAGTAGTTCCGCACCACCACGCCGAAGCAGAGGCCGAGCACCGCGCTCACCGCCGCCGCCAGCACCGCGTCGGGCAGCGCGGGCAGCAGTTCGTCCGCTCCCGGCGCCCGTCCGCTCACGAGACCGGTCGTGACCGCCGTGCAGACGCCGCCGACCACGCCGATCACCGCACCGCCCAGCGCCGCCACCAGTCCCCTCGCGACCAGCACGGCCCCGCGCCGCCCCAGCAGGATCGAGCGTGCGACGACGCCGTTCCGGTTGTCGGTGCCGAAACGCAGCGTGCCGTAGAGCATCGCGACCATCTCGACCTGTGCCAGCCCCGAAGTCAGATCGCTCGACGTGCCGAGGGCGAGCGCGGCCGCGAGCACGACCGCCATCGCCACGAACCCGAGCAACACGTGATCGGCGGGCAGGCGCATCAGCTCGGCCCGCAGCAGCCGTGCCGTCATCGCAACTCCCTCCTGGCGAAGGCGCGCCACGCCGCGAACGCCGCGACACCCAGCCACAGCAGGGCGACGAGCAGGCTCGGTACGGCGGTCAGGATGCCGGGAAACTCCTGCTGCACGCGCGCGATCCCGGCCAGTGCGGTGTCGGGCAGGAAACGCGCGACGTCCGGCCTGGACAGCACGAGCGGCAGCTCCACGCCGAAGGCGGGCAACAGCGAAACCGCGGCCGCCGCGTAGTAGTTGCGCACGAGCCAGCCGACGGCCACCCCGAGCGGGCCGGCCACCGCGCACGCCGCCACACAGCCGAGGAGCCGTCCCCAGCTCTCCCCGCCCAGTTCGAGCACCTGCCCCCGCCCGTGCAGGGTGTACGCGCTGAAGGCTGCCCACCCCGCGGCGCCGACCACGCCGACCGCGACCCCGCCGGCGACACCCGCCACGAGCTTGGCGACGAACACGTGCGCCCTGCGGTTGAGCAGCACCGCCCTTGCCACGGACCTGTAGTAGTACTCCCTGGTCACCAGGAAACCGCCGAGGAACGTCGCCGCCATCGGGCAGGTGACCAGGAAGACGAGCATGGCCTCCGTCGCACCGGCCGCGTCCGTGCCGGGACGGACGAGTCCCTTGCCGGTGAACAGCCAGGCGCAGAACGGCAGCACCAGCGCGTAGGCGAGCACTGCGGGCATCCACACGCCGCTACGGGCCTTGAGCAGTTCCACCCGCAGTGCCTCACGCATCGCGCACCCGCTCCCCGCCGGTGCTGACCAGCTCGAAGTAGCGGTCCTCCAGATCGTGCGCGCCACCGTCGGTGAGTTCATCCAGCGACCCGGCGAAAACGGTGCGCCCCTTGATGACCACGACCTCGTCGACGGTCTGGGCCAGCTCGGCGAGCTGGTGGCTGGACAGCAGCACCGTGCCGCCGTCGCGGCTGTAGGACCGCAGGAACGTCCGCAGCCAGCGGATGCCCTCCGGGTCGAGCCCGTTGGCGGGTTCGTCGAGCACCAGCAGTTCGGGCTCGCCGATCAACGCGGTGGCCAGCCCCAGCCGCTGCTTCATGCCCGTCGAGTACCTGCCGACCCGCCGCCGCGCCGCGCCGGCCAGTCCGACCTGCTCCAGCACCACGTCCACCCGGCGGCGCGGCACCCCGGCCGCGGTCGCGCAGATCTCCAGGTGCCGCCGCCCGGTGATGCCGGGCTCGAACCCGACGCCGTCCAGGTGCGCGCCCACCCGCCTGGCCGGCGCGTCGAGCTGCCCGTAGAGCTGCCCGAACACCGTGGCCGACCCCGACGTGGGCCGCAGCAGCCCGAGCAGCCCGCGCAGCGAGGTGCTCTTGCCTGCGCCGTTCGGGCCGACCAGCCCGACGATCCGGCCGACGGGCACCTCGAAGCTGAGCCCGCTCACGGCGGTCACCCCGCCGTACCGCTTGGTGAACTCGCGGAACTCCACCGCTGTCGTCATCGTTTCGCTACCCCCCGAAGATGTCCTGCCACACGGATGTCACCTGTTCCCGCACCAGCCACGCGGCGAGCGGCCGGCTGGCTCCGGGCAGCACGGCGCTACCCGTCTCGTCGAAGCCGGTGCCGCGCACGTCCGTCAACGGCACCAGGACCGCGTCGGCCGTGCCCGCCGAGCGGAACGGCAGCAGCGCGCCCGCCGGCACCCGTGCGGGCACCGGCGCCCCGGCACCGACCTCGGCCGTGCCGAGCCGGGTGGTCAACAGCAACCCCTTGCGCTGCAACACGACCGGATCTCCAGCGTGTACCGGGCCGAGGTCCGCCCCGGTGGGCACGACCAGGTGCACACCGTCGGCGTCCCGCACGTATCCGGCACGCACGTTTTCCGGCAACCGGACGAGCCCCAGTGGCAGCGCCAGCACGGCGGCGATCAGCGCCACCGCTCCCGCCATGCGGCCGAGGCGGGCGCCGGCGCGCCTCGCGTCGCGCAGCCCCAGGTACGCGCGCCGGGCGAGCCAGCAGACCAGGAACGCGACCAGTAGCAGCCGGATGACCGAACCGGCCGGGCCGAGGCCACGCAGTTCCTGTCCCCAGCGCCCGATCGCGAGCGTGAGCACGACTGCTGGGAACACCAGGCACAGCAGCCCGTACGGCACCACCCAGCGCCTGCCGGGCAGCCGACGCCGTGACGGCAGGCCGAACAGCAGGCGCGACAACCAGTTCCGCGCGTCGGCCATCGCCTTCTCCCGTAGCAACGGGGTGTCCAAAGCGGACATCAGCGCCAGGTAGCCGTCGAGCTTGACCCACGGGGCGAGGTTCAGCGCGGCGGCGACGAAGGTCGAGAGCGCGAACCCGATCAGCGCCACCCTGCCGTCGCCCGCGGGCAGCGCGAGCGCGAGCAGTGCCGCGACGCTGCCGATTACGGCCTGCGTGGCGACCCCGGCCAGCGCGACGACGACGCGCTGCCGCGGCTTCGCCAGCCGCCAGCCATCGGTGACCTCGCAGAAGCAGGCCGGGGTCAGGTAGAAGAGCATGATGCCGAACCAGCCAGGATTGCCCCGGAAATGGGTCAGCGTCGCGCCGTGCCCGAGTTCGTGCACGACCGTGCTCGCGCCGAGGCCGAGCCAGATCGCCACCACCGCGCCCATCGGCAGCGGTCGCCCCAGCGCCTCGCCGACCGCAGCGTGCTGCACGGCCAGCGCGACCACTCCGGCGGCGAACACGGCGGCCACCGCGAGCGAGACGGCACGGCCGGACAGCCGGATCAGCAAGGGCCGGACCGGCGCCAGCACCTGGGTGGCCCGGACGAGCCGCAACTGCAGCACCGTCCAGGAGTGCGCCACGAACCGGCGCTCCGGCCGGGGTGGCGGCGTGCCAGGCACGTGCAGCAGCCCGAGTCCGCCGAACTTCGTGAGCGCCTCCGTCACGAGCGCCGGAGTCCAGCGTTCGCCCAGTGCCACCGCGAGCGCACCGGCGTCCCGGTCACCGTCCAGTTCGGACAGCAGAGCACCGACGTCGGCGCTGACGCGCAGCGGGTTACCGCCGTGCCGTTCCACGATCCACGGGGCGCCCTCGGCCATCGGCGGGTGCACCACGACCTCCGGCGCGAGCCGGGGTCCGCGCAGGTGTCCCACGGCTGGTGCCCGCACTTCCGTCACAGCTCCCCCAGGTCAGATCAGCGGATGCGGGAACGGGTTCGGCGTCCGGGCACCGGCGCGCACCAGCCGTTCCCGCTGCCAGGTGAACTCGCACCGCTCGTCCATGCGCAGCGCCTGGTACCCGGCGACCACCACCTTCACCGCGTGCCAGCCCATCACCCGGTGCGCTTCGGGCAGCCGCCCGGTCAGGTCGACCACGGCCGGCCTGCCCCCGTCACGGACCACAGTGGACAGCAGGTCCACCGGCTCCGGAGCCGGTGCGCCGGGCGGCACGGGCGGCAGGTCCCGCAGGCGCCGGGCGAGTTCGGCCGCCGCCGGTTCGGTCAGCCACAGCCTGGCCCGGTCGAGGTCGTCGCGGACCACCTCCGGCACGCCCCCGCCCCAGCCCGCGCGGAGCTTGCGCAGGGCGTCCCTGATCTGCAGTGACTCCTGCAGTGCGACCAGCAGCGCCCGTCCCGGATCGGGGTGTGCCTTCGCGCCGACCGCGCCGAGTGACGGCCCGTCCAGGACAGCGGCCAGTACGCAGTGCAGCCCGGGCGGCCCCGGGACACGCAGCAGCCGGGGCCGCAGCCCGTGGTTGAGTGCCCACCGGTGCAGCCGGGCCAGGTGCCGCCAGTCGGCGCCGGGCCGGGCGAGCGCCAGCTCGGCCTCCACGTCGTACTCCTGGAGCGTCAGCTCGGCGGCCCAGGCGATCCCCACTGCGTCCCGCTCGATCAGCTCCAGCATGGCCGCGCGCAACGCGAACTCCTCGCTGGGACCGGCCGCCGCTCCCGACGGCGTCGGGTCGAACCACTCCTCCGCCACCGGGTAGTCCACCAACCCGGCCGGCAGCCACACCGGCTGCCCGGTGTCCAGCCAGCGCCCGCGGTACCAGCGCAGGCGCTCGCCGGCGGCGGCGGGATCGCCCAGGCGGTACCGGGCGAAGTCGAAGGCGTGCTCGCCGAGTTCCGCCGCGGTGGCGGTCCTCGCCTCGGGGCCGTGCTCACGTGGGAAGAGCGCGAACCGTTCCACCGCCTCCCCGGCGGCACGGCTCATCGTGTCCGTCCGGCTCACGCCGTAGGCGCCGACGGTGTGCACGGGGTAGTCCTCCTCCGTGCGGCCGCGGACGGCGAGACCACCGATGTCCACCGCGAGACTCCACAGTGGAGGGTCCGTGACCGGAGGCGGCGACACGCGCCACTGCCGCGCCAGCCCGTTCGCCGGGTCCAGCGTCCTGATGAGGTCAAGCAAGGCAGGCCACCCCCGTCGCCTCGGCGTACAGCCCGGCCACGTCCGCGACGGTGAGCCCGGCCAGCATCGGGAACCGGCCGCCCCAGGAGCGCACGGCGCGCTCCGCGGCGTCCTGGAGCGCCTCGGGCGCCGCTGCCACGGTGTGGTCGATCCGCCAGCGGTCCAGCAGCTCTTCCAGACCGCGCACCGGATCGGGCACGCCGAGCCACCGGCCCAGCCCGGCGAGCCCTGCCGCGTGGCCGTACCGCGTGTCGCCGAGCGAGACGCGGCGCCACACCGCCGGGAGCAGGCACGCGGTGGCAACCATCTTGCGCACCCCGAGCACCGTGGCCAGTTCGTTCGCCAGGTACCAGTGCCGGGCGGCGTAGGGCTCGCGGCCGCTGAGGGCCCAGCCAGTGTGCGTCGCGGCGCTGAGCGTCGCGACGGCCAGACGGGCGTCCGGGCCGACGTCGCCGTCCGCGACGCGGTCGCCCACCGCCACCAGCTCGCGGACCAGCAGGGCGGCCTCGGCGTCGGGCAACCCCCCGCGGTGCTCACTGCCGACCACGGGCCCGGCGACCCGGAGCAGGGCCTCCAGCACGCCCTCCCGGACCAGATGGCCCGGCAGGGTGGCGGTCAGCTCCGGGTCGAGCACCGCGAGGTCCGGCCGCAGCGCCGGAGCGGCGACGATGCGGTGGGAGTCGCCGATGCGTACGCACGCGACCGGGCTGACCTCGGCTCCGGTGCCGACCGTGGTCGGCACGAGCACGCGGCGCACCGGGCTTTTCGCCGGTGCGGACAGGGGAATCGCCCCGGCCCGCGTGCCCCACGTGCCCAGCAGGTCCGCCGCCGCCGGCTGGGCGTGCAGCAGGCAGGCGAGCTTGACCAGGTCGAGCACAGCGCCGCCGCCGATGCCGACGACGAGCCGTGGGGCCCGCTCGGTGAGCAGCCCGGCCACCTCACGCACCGCCGCGAGCCCCGTCCGCCCGGCGTCAACGCGGACCGCGGGCACGTCGAGCGGGACCCTGGCGTCGGCGAGCACGAGCGCCCGGTCGCCGAGCGAGCGGCGGAGTCCGGCCCACGCTCCTGGCCCGGCCTGCACGGTGGTCGGCGTGCCCAGTTGCCGCAGGATCATCCGGCCACCTCGTCCAGCGCACGGATCAGCAGGGTCTCCAGCTCCTCGAAGTCCTCGGCCGTGTAGGTGAGCGCGGGCACGAGCTGGACGCAGTCGGGCCCCGGCTGCACGATCAGCCCGGCCGCCCGCGCGGCAGCCACCACCTCGGCCGACCGCCCCGTCAGCTCGATCGCCCGGAAACAGCCGGTGCCCCGGTGCCCGCGGACCAGTGGATGTGCCGACAGCCGGTCGAGCAGGCCGTCGAGCCGCACGCTGTTCTCCCGCGCTTTCGCGCAGCCGTCCAGCCTGGCCAGCTCCTCGATCGTGGCCAGCACCGCGGCACAGCTGCTCGGGCTGCCGGCCTGGGTCTCCCCGTGCACCAGCACCGAGTCCGCTCGCTCGAACACCTCGCACACGTCGTGGGAGACGACGATCGCCGAGGCGGCGCAGGTGCCGTTGGTCAGGCCCTTCGACGTGATGAGCACGTCGGGCCGCACCGGCCAGGACTGCGACGCGAAGAGTTCGCCGGTGCGGCCGAAGCCGGTGGCGACTTCGTCGGCGACGAGCAGGAAGCCGTGGCGCTCGCGCAGCGGGCCGAGTGCGGCGATCAGCCGTGGCGACACCGGATGCGCACCGGACCCCAGCACGGGTTCGAGCACCACCGCGGCGATCCGGTGGCCCTCCCTCGCCAGCAGCGCGGCCAGTTCCGTCTCGTCCTCGTGGCTGACGTGCCGCACCGCGCGCTGGTCGACGCCGTAGGTCCGCTGCCCGAGATCCTCGCCGGTGAGACCGAAACTGCCGTAGGTCAGCCCGTGGTAGCTGCCCCGGAGCCCGACCACGACCCGGCGCCGCTCGTCCCCGAGCAGCGCTTGGTGGTGCCGGACCAGCTTCATCACCACGTCGTTGGCGGCGCCGCCCGAGGTGGAGAACAGGACGCGGCCGAAGTGGTCCGGACCGCACAGCTCCAGCAGGGCACGTGCCGCCCGCACCGCGAGGCTGTGGCCGCCGCGGAACAACGTCAGGTACGACGCCTCGGCCAGCGACCGGGCCACGGCGTCGGCGATCGCCTGGTTGCCGTAGCCGAGGTTGACGTTCCACAGCCCGCTGGTGGCACACAAAGCCCACCGTCCGTCGGCGAACCGCACGCGGGTGCCCCGCGCACCGACGGCGTGCCGCTCCGGGCTGCCGTACTGGCTCGGCGGGATCAGCGACTCCCACACCGGATAACGCGTCCGCTTCCCGGCGGCAACCGGGGCGGGCCGCACCAGACCGCTACCGGTCATCGCCACCACCCGCGAGCCCGCAGACCAGCTGGACCCGCACCTGCTCACCCGGCGCGCCGCGGTGCACGTCCTGGACCACCATCCCGGCCGCGGCGAGCTCGCGGGCCAGTTCCGCCGAGCCCACCATCGCGACCTCACTGGTGAACAGCGCCCGCGCACCGTCCGGCACCGCTTCGGTGAACAGGCTGGTGGTCCGGACCGCGCGGCGGCCGTCGAAGTGCTGGTGCAGGGTCAGCACCGTGGCGTCGTCGACGAGCACCGTGACCCGCTCCCGCGGGCGCGGCCCGGTGGTCAGCTCACCGGCCAGGTCGAGCACGCTCACGTAGCACCGGCCGCCGGGCGCGAGGTGTGCGGCGATCCGTCGGAACGTCTCCGCCCGCTGCCCGGCGTCGAGCAGGCACACCGACGAGGCGGCCAGCACGATCAGCCCGAACGACCGGTCGAAGGCGAACTCCGCCATGTCGCACTCGACGACGTCGATGCGCTCGTCCCGGATCCGCGACTTGAGCAGGGCCAGCAGCGGGGCCGAGCTGTCCAGCGCCACGACCTCGTGACCACGCGCGGCCAGTGGCAGGGTGAGCCTGCCGGATCCGCAGGCCAGCTCCAGCACGGGACCGGGAGCGCCCTGCGCGAGGCGGAGCACGTCCGGCAACTCCGTGGCGTCGTGGCGGCACATCGCGTCGTAGACCGCGCTGCCTTCGGGGCCGTACAGCGGTCGCGGGCGCAGGCCGTACAGCTCGGCGAGCCGCCCGGCGGTGCCCGGTGGCGCGATCATGCCGCGGCTCCGGTAACGGGCAGCGCGGTACCGGCCAGCTTCCCGGTGAGCACGTCCAGCGCGTCGGCCGTGGTCGCCGCGTCGAGCCCGAGGTGGGTGGCCGCCAGCTCGCAGGCGCGGGCGGGTGAGCCACCGGTGAGGAGCAGCTCGACGAGCTTCGCCGCGTCCGCGCCGACCCGGAAGACCCGCTCCCGCACCAGGTCGCAGACCAGGTGCTCCTCGTCGTTCCACAGCAGCAGCGGCGCGTCCGCCGGCTCGTCGAGCTCCACCGGCAGGCCCGGGGTGAGCCGGTGGCCGAACCCCGACACCGTGTAACCGTGGCGCCCAGCGGCCCGCAGGTCCCGCAGCACCTCGACGGCCCGCAGGTAGCGGGACAACCAGGGCCGCCGGGCACGCTCGCGCCGCAGCACCTCCGGCTCGACGACCTCGGCGAGGCAGGGTTCGTCTCCGGCGTCGAACGGAACCTGCGACGTGACCGTCCCGAGCACGCGACCGCCCGGCGCGGTGCGCACCTCGCCCGACGCGCTGACGTGGAGGCGGTAGGTACCCGGGCACGGGTGCGCGCTGCCGAGTGCGCACTGGTCGGCCAGGAAGACCCCGGGGTGCAGCAGCTGCTCGACGAAGGTGCCCTTCGCCCTGGCCAGGTCGGCGTCCTCCAGGAAACCGGAGTAGTCGGCCGCGCTGCCGATCCGCACGATCGTCGGCCCCGCCACGGCGAGGAATGGCGTGGCCAGGTAGTCCTGGGTGTAGACGAACAGCGTGTCGGCGGCGAGGAACTCGTCACCCGGCTCAGCCAGGCCGCCCTCGTACCCGAGCACGCCCTCCTCGGTCCCCGGGTCGCCGGGGCTGAACACGACGCCTTCCGCGCCTCGCAGCCCCAGCCCGAACTCCAGGTGCCCGGCCGATTCGAGGAACACGACCGGGCCGTGACTGCCCTGCCACGGCACCAGGCCGCTGCTCAGCCGGACCACCGCGGCCAGTGCATCCCGCGCGGCGGTGGTGTCTTGCTCGTTCATGGTTGTCAGGTCCTCCGGATGGTCGGCACGCCACACGGCGGCACGGGTTCCGGCCGCCCCGGTGCTCCCGGTGCGGTGCCCGGCCACGGCGCGTGGCGGAGTTTCAGGCGGGTGCGGCCGACGGCGAAAGGCGGCCGGCAAACGCACGAAGATTTCTCGGCAAGAATCCCCCAATTCAGCTCGCTCACCGTAGGTCCGTTCGGGCAGGCCCGACAACCGGAACTGCCGAGTTGTGATCTAGATCACTTTTCGTCGATCTCGGTTGTTGCCATTTCCGCCGCAAGTTAACGTCTTCCCTCGCTGGGCGGCTGTTCGAGAATCCGCTACGTGCTACTGGGGGCATGGGGGAATTCTCGGCGGAGCGTGGGTGCACACCGCTTCCGCCGGAAATCACGATTCTGAAGTGCCTGCTTTTTCGCGTGGCCCGCCGCCCGCTTTCCACGATCGCGGAAAGGGGGTGAATACATGAACACGACGGAGGAGACCGCCACTGGTCTGGACCTGTCGGTGCAGGAGCTGGAGGTCATGGTCGGCCTCGGCGGCAACTGCGGGGGCAACGTCGACCCGAACGCGTGCGACGCCTCGCTGGGCGGTGCCATCAGCCTCAGCATCGCGGCCAGCGTCATCCTGATCACGTGACCCCGCCGTCCGCAGCACCGGCTCGTCCGGGAGGA
Organism: Amycolatopsis dongchuanensis; assembly: GCF_039542405.1. Classification (NCBI taxonomy): domain Bacteria; kingdom Bacillati; phylum Actinomycetota; class Actinomycetes; order Pseudonocardiales; family Pseudonocardiaceae; genus Amycolatopsis; species Amycolatopsis dongchuanensis. The sequence continues at coordinate 11,298 of NZ_BAABIB010000020.1, read as the reverse complement.
GGTGAACACATGCGCGACACGCGGCTCGACCTGTCGGTCAGCGAACTCGGCGCGAACGAGTTGTCCGTGGGCGGGCTCGGCTCGATCGATCTGTCGATCACCGAACTGGAAAGCGTAGCGACGCCGGATCTCTCGAGTTTCCTGCAGAGCGTCTCCGCTTCCGCGGCGGTCAGCAGTCTGATTATCGCGACCTAGTTCGCGGCCGTCGAGGTGCATCCCGGAAACATTTCCGACAATTTGTTTCCGGGGTGCACACCCGAGCGCACATGGTGGCCGCCACGGTAATCCGATAGGATACGGGCATGGCCAACGACAACAAAAATACGAAAAACAAGAACCTCCTCGCATATCTGGTCGTCGCGATCGCGCTGGTTCCCATTGCCATCGCCAGCAGGAGCCTGGCCTGGCTCAGCACCGCACTGCTGGTGGTCGCCGCCGTGGCCATCATCGGGATCGGGGTGCTGTTCGTGCGCAACCGCCCGGGGGACTGACGGGCGGTAACCGGCCGGGGGGAGGTCAGGGGGAAGGGCCGGCACCACGTGCCAACGAGGACGTACGACGGCAGCGGGGTCGACTCGCTGCTCGACCGGCTGGGGCTCGGGGGGTTCGACTGGACCACCGCCGAGGCCACGAGCGGTCGCAACGACAACTGGCTCGGCCGGACGGCCGGGGGCAGGCGGATCTTCGTCAAGACGATCGTGGGCTCCGCCGTCGAGGTGGCCCACTGCGTGCGGCGCACCGCCGCCTTCTACCGGATCCACACCGGCGCGCCGCCGTCCGCGCTGCGCACGACCACACTGCTCGGCCAGGACGAACAGGCCGCGATCCAGGTCTTCGACTGCCTCGACGGCGCCCGCGACGGACGGGAACTCGCCCGTGACGGCGCTTTCGACCAGGAACTGGGGGCGCAGGCCGGAGCGGCGGTGGGCGCGCTGCACGCCGTGCGGCCCGCCAGGCTCGCTGAACTCGAAGAGTCGTTGCCCCCGCTGCCCCGCCAGTACTCGCTGTCGGCTCTGTCCGCGGAGGTGTTCTACGAGGCCAGCGCGGCACAGCTGGAAGCATGGCGGCTGCTGCAGCCGGACCCCGGGGTCACCCGGGCACTGACGGCACTGGAGCGGGAGTCCGAGGAGGCACCGCGCGTGCCAGTGCACGGCGACGTGTGCCTCGACCAGTTCCTGATCGCGGACGGCACGCTGCACCTCATCGACTGGGAGGCGTTCGGGCTGGGTGATCCGGCGCGTGACGTCGGGGACTTCCTCGGCGAGTGGCTGCACCACGTGGTGCTTGGGTTCCTCGGCGACCGGGCGGGGAACGGCTCGGGGCGCGCCGTCCCGGTGCCGACGATCGCGCTCACCCCGAACTGGCGGCCGTGGCGGGCGGCGCGGCCGACGGTGGAGGCGTTCTGGGCTGCCTACCGCACCGCGCAGCCGGTGCTGTCGGCCGGGCTGGCCCCGCGAGCCGTCCGGTACGCCTGCCGGCACCTGCTGTTGCGGATGCTCACCGACGCGCAGTTCCGGCCCCGGCTCGACGGTTCGGGACACACCCTGTTCCGGCTGGCGAAGACGATCCTGGCGGCGCCGGAGCGATTCACGACAATCCTCGGGCTGGAGGGCTGAAGCCGTGGTGAGCACGGAGGTTCCCCTCGGGGACGTGTTGTCACGCGTGCGGGTCGACCCGGCCGCGTGCCGGGCGGTGGTCGCGGACGAGGAGGTCGAGGCGCCGCGGCGGGGCGAGCTGGAACCCAGGCTCGCTGAGCGCATCTACGCAGTGTTCCACGCCGGGCTGTCCACCGATCCCGCCGACAAGGCGCAGCTGAAGCGGGATCGCCCGCTGGAACAGGTGCTGGCCGGGGTGGTTCCGCACGCCCGCACCCCAGTCACCGGCGTCCTGCGGAGGGACGACCGGGACCGCCTGCTGGTGGAGTTGAGCGGCGTGCTGGTGTGGCTGCCGAGGGAGGCGCTCGACGGCGACCCGGTTCCGGCGGACGAACCGGTCCGGTTGCTGCTGCCGCCCGTGCGGCCGTGCCTGTCGCCGGGGTTCCAGTTCGTCACCGGCTCCCGTGCGCCGGATTTCACCGGTCCGCCCCTGCGGGTCTACGTCCACGTCGCCGATCCGGGAAGCGCACCCGGTGTGTGGCGGGCGGTGCTGACCGCGCTGGAGGCGGCGGACGTCGCCTACCAGGCGAAGGTGCTGGCCAGGTCGGGCCAGTACCCGCGCCGGGACGCACTCGTGGTGTACCTGCCCGCGGACCACACCGGCGCGGCCCGGCTCGTGGCGGCCGCGGTGCGGGAGCTGCCGGGGATCGGGCCGGAGACGTCGGTGTTCGCGGAGCGGATCGCACCCGGCGTCGCGACGGCGTGGGAACCCGTGGACACCCGCTTCGGGCTGTCCGGGCTCAGCTTCGGGCAGCACCGCAGCCGCGTGCTCGCCAAGGCGCTCCTCGACGCCGCCGAGACCGGGCAGCCTCCGGAGGAGGCCATTGTGCCCGCGTTCCGCGCCGCGCGGATCGACCCCGCCAACCCGGCCAGGAACCTCGGCCAGGACGGCTGAACCAGGCTCGCCCGTCGTCGCGACACCACACGCCACCACCGGACCGACCAGAACGGCTGACCCATGCCCCAGTTTTCCGTGCACGTGCCCTACCTGCCCGCGCGGGTCGAGCAGATCGCGCCCGTGGCCGAACTCGTGCGCCGCTCCTCCGGCGCGCGGCTGTGGCTCGGCCAGTCGCTCACGCTCGAACCGCACCAGTTGCTCGCCTACTGTGCTGGACTGGGCATCAGGGTGCCGGTGGGCACGAGTGTCACGCTGATGCCGCTGCGCCACCCGTACGAGGCGGCGCTGCAGGCGCGGTCGCTCGCCCTGCTCACCGGTCATCCCCTGGTCGCCGGGTACGGTCCGGGACCCGCCGCGTTCCAGCAGGCCCTGCTCGGGTCGCGTTACCGCAGTCCGCTCACCGCCGTGCGGGAGTACCTGATGGCGGTGCGCGGCCTACTCGCGGGTGAACTGGTCGTCCTCGACGGCGAGTACGTGACACTGGGCAACTCGCTGCCGCCGATGCCGCACCCGCCCGTCTCGCTGGGGGTGGGGGTGCTGCGCCCGGCGATGGCGCGGCTGGCCGGGCAGCTGGCCGACGTGGCGATCACGTGGCTGTGCCCACCGGGGTACCTGAAGGACGTCCTCGTGCCGGAGATCCGCCGGGCGGCGGAGGAGGCCGGCCGTCCCGCGCCGCACGTGGTTTCGGTGGCGCACCTGGCCGAACGCAAGCCGCGGCGGGATCCGGTGGCGCTCGCGCTGTCCGTGTGCGGCGCCCATCTGGTCTCGCCGCACTACGTGGACATGCTCAATCGCGCCGGGGTCCCGGTGTCGGCCGACGACCCTGCGGCGGGCGCCCGTGCTCTCGTCGACGGCGGGGTGTTCCTCAGCGGCAGCGTGCCCGAACTGGTCGAAGGCCTGGACGCGTACCGGACCGCGGGGGTGGACGAGGTGGTGCTCAACCTCAGTGCCGTGGGCCAGGACCGCGGCGGGCTGGTCGCGGTGCGGGAGCTGGAGTTCCTCCTGTCCGCACTGGCGATGGGCGTTTCTCCGCATCGCCGGGCCTCACCAGGTCTTCAGGCAGGGGCGATGTGACCCGCTTGACGGCTGGGCTTCTTCCTCGCGGAACCGCCATGGGCGAGCGAACGGCCAGCGTCCGATGACGTTCTCGAACTCCTGTGCCGAGCCGGGCTGACCGTGTGTCAGCACCAGGGGAAGCTTCGCACCTGGGTGGCACAGCCGGTGGTCCGCGCGAGAACCGGTCTCGTCCGATGCCAGCAATGCCAGGACATCGGACCCGTGCTCTCCGTAGCCCCCGGCCAGCTACCCGAAGACTGGGCCGACCGCCGGAACTCCTGACCTCGACCCGCGCACCGGCGTCGGCCGAAACGGGCTACACCAGCGCGGAGATCGGCGGCGCGCTGGCGCGCGGCCGCGCGAAACTGGAGGCCGGGCGGTCGTGCTCGGCAGCGGTGACGAGCTGGTGACCGGACTCAAGATGTCGGCGGGTGAAGAGCCGGCGCTCAGGTCCTCACGGGTGAGGCCGTTCGGGCGCCCTTCCTGTTCTCCGGACAGGGATCGCAGTGGGCGGGCATGGGCAAGGAGCTGTACGAGGGATCGGCGGACTTCGCGGCCGCCTTCGACCGCGTTGTACGCGACCGGCTCGGCGACGACCTTGCTGCAGGTGCGGAGTCACCGAGGCCGTCACCACGCCACCGGTGACGGGTTCCGTGGCGCGAACGGCCTGATCGGACACCACGGCCTCGACCCCGAGCGACCGCGGCGACGCGGCGATCCGGGCGACGTCGTCCGGATCGCCGACCCCGGTGTCGAGACCGACCAGCCGTCGTGTCGGCGCCTCCACGAGCCGCAGTTGCGCACCACCGTCGGTGGTCTCGAGCCATCCGCCCGAGCTCGAACGGAGACCGAACTCCTCGTAGTACGCCGTCGTGGCCGAGACGTCCGGAACCCCGATGGTGACGAGGTTCATCCGGTGTAGTGGCATCAAGTCTTCTGTGCTCGTGAACAGTCAGTGCAGTCGGGTCTCGTGACGTGGCACGGCGACGCTTGGTGAACACCGCGGGCTCGGGCGGAGCCGCGGTACCGCTCTCGTTCGCGTGCTCGAAGCAGTTCAATCCGATGGTCAAGACCTTTCCCGGACCGGGGACCAGACCACGGCACCGCAACCCTCAATTAGGGACTATACGGTCCATTTTTGGCCGGGGCTGGTGCATCCGGCCAGAGTCCGAACGACTACTGTGCGAGCCATGACGGCCGACTGGAACGACGGACCCGACCCGCGTCTGGACCCCTCGGAGCCGGATTCCCGTGCACGCGTCGTGGCCGCAGCGACCGCCCTGCTCGTGCGCCACGGCGTCAGCTCGCTCAGTTCGGCGCACATCCAAGCCGCCGCCGGGGTGAGCCGGGCGGAACTCGAGCAGTTGTTCCCCGACCCCGACGCGATCACGGAAGCGATCGTGTCGGCCCAGCTGGACGCCGTACTCCAGGCTCAGCGTCCGCGCCTGGACGCGGTTCAGTGCCTCGACGACCTGGAACAGTGGCTGTTCGATCCGCCCACGCCGGCGGCCGGCCGCGCGCTCGGTTCTCTGATCCACCTCCTCGCCGACCGCCACGATCGGGGGCACCGCGCGCTCGCCAAGGCGTTCTCCCAGTGGAAGACGTTGCTGGCCTCGGCCTTGTCGCGCCTGCAGGCCACCGGTGAACTCAACCGGGGCGCGGACCCCGAGAAACTCGCCATCGGCCTCATCGCCGCCCTGCAAGGAGGTCACCTGCTGGCGCACCTCACCCAGGACGCCGACCAATTGCGTGCGACGCTGGCGATGGCGTTCGACCAGGTTCGCGCCCACGCACCGTAATGGACGATATGGTCCATGTCCGCCGGGTCGCGTCGACACGCAAACGGTGACGCGACTCCGCCTCTCACCCAGGTTCCGCCGGAGCCGGCCCCCTACGGACGAACGCGGATGATCGTCTTGCCGTTGACCCGCTCCGCCGGGTTGAAGGCGGCGACGGCGTCCTCGATCGCCGCGACCTTTCCGATGTTCGGCCCCAACCGGCCCTCGCGGACCCGCCGGACGATCTCGCCCAACTGACCGCGGTCCGCTTCGACGACGAAGTCGACCGCCAAGCCGTCGGCCGGCCGCGCCTCCGGCGGGCCGGCGATCGTCACCAGCGTTCCCCCGGCCCGGACCAGGCCCGCGGAACGCTTCTGGATGTCCCCGCCGAAGACGTCGAAGACCAGGTCTACTCCGCCGACCTCGTCCAGCGAGTCGTGTTCGAGGTCGACGAACTCCCGCGCCCCGAAGCCGAACGCCGCTTGACGGTCGGCCGCGCGCCCGGTGCCGATGACGTACGCGCCCGCCTCGCGCGCGAGCTGCGCGACCATCGAACCGACCCCGCCGGCCACCCCGTGCACCAGGACGCTCTGCCCCGCCTCGGCGCGGCCGTGTAGGAACAGCCCCTGCCACGCCGTCAGACCCGAGATCGGCAGGCTCGCCCCGACCGTGAAGTCCACGTCACCCGGCAACGGCGCCAGGTTCCGCGCCTCGACGGCCGCGTACTCCGCCAACGTGCCGTCACGGGTCCAGTCGGTCAGCCCGAATACCCGCTGCCCCACCGACAACCCCCGCGTGCCGTACCCGAGCGCGCTGACCACGCCGGCCAGCTCGTGCCCGGGCACCGACGGCGTCCGGTCCCTGCCGAGCCGATCGACCCACGCCGAGGGCCACGTCAGCTCACCCGGGGTGAAACCCGACGCGTGCACCTCGACGAGGACGTCGTTGCCCGCCGCCTCCGGTCGCGGCCGCTCCGCCACCGTCATCCCGGCCGTTCCCGCAGCCCGGTCCGTCACCACGATCGCCTTCATCCGGCACCTTCCTGCCTCGATCGGTCTCAGCCACGACGACCGGCTCAGCCGGTCGGCCCGAACCGGCTCACGCGGATCCGCTTCGCCTCGACTCCGACGTCGGCGAGCAGACCGGTCGCCGCGTCGCAGAACCCTTGCGAACCGCAGACGTAGACGTCGCGGTCAGCCTCGGCCAGCGGCCGGAGGTCACCGGCCGTCAGACGGCCCGCAGGCCGGGAAGCACCCGCGGAGTTCTGGCGGGTGTAGACGACGGTGGTCTCCGGACCGGTGATTTCGTCCGCGTAGTAAAGGTCTTCGGGTGATCGAACGGACACGACCAGCCGCATCAGGCCGGCGCGGCCCGAACCCCGGGCCAGCCGCAGCATGGACATGAGCGGGACGACCCCGGAGCCCCCGGCGACGCCCAGGATCGGCGCGATGCCGTCCCAGGAGAAGAACCTGCCGATGGGGCCACGAACCTGCAACGTGTCACCGACTTCGACCACGTCGTGCAGGAACGCCGACACCTCACCGTCCGGCAGCTTCTCGACCGTGAGCTCGATGTGCTCGCCGCCGGGCGCACTGGCAACCGAGTAGTCCCGCTGGGCGTGGTAGCCGTCCGGGGCGGTCAGCCGGACGACGTAGAACTGTCCGGCCCGGTGCGTCCGGGGTTCCGCAAGCCGCAGCCGGAACGTCTTCGCGTGCGGGGTCTCCTCGCCGATCGCGGTCACGACGCCGGTCTGCCAGGACGACGCCGTGGCCATCAGTCGCCCTGGTAACGCTGCTCGAGCCACGGGTCGCCGTGGTCGTGGTAGCCGTTGCGTTCCCAGAAGCCCTGCTGGTCCTCGGCCAGGAACTTCAGCCCGGACACCCATTTCGCGCTCTTCCAGAAGTACAGGTGCGGCACCAGCAGCCGGGCCGGGCCGCCGTGGACGTCCTCCAGCGGTGCGCCGTCGACGTCCCACACCACCCAGGCCCGGCCGTCGACCACGTCCTCGATCGGCAGGTTCGTGGTGTAACCGGTGTGCGACCGCGCCAGGACGTAGGCCGCGTCGTCGCGCACACCGGTGACGTCGAGCAGGGTGTCGATGGAGACGCCGTCGAACGTCATGCCGAACTTGGACCACGTCGTCACGCAGTGGATCGCGCCTTCGTACCGGTCGCCCGGGAGCGCGTGGATCTCGTCCCACGTCCAGGTGGTCGGCGTGTCCACGAGGCCGTCGATGGTGAAGGTCCACGTCGCAGTGTCGATCGACGGCGTCGCTTCCGCGTGCAGGACCGGCCAGCTGTTGCCCGCGTCGTACTGCCCGGGTGGCAGCCGGGGGTCCTGGCCCGCGCGCCCGCGCCCGGCGAAGCCTCTGGTGATCACCATCTGTCTCTGCCTTTCCGGTGTTTCGGCGGTCATTCGCCGACGATGTGGACGGCCGCTTCTTCGGCGGACTGCGCGGCACCGTCCAACCCCACGTCGGAGGCGAACAGGTAGGGGTACACCTCGTCCGCGCCCGGGTCCTCGACCAGCCGCCCGGCCCGCACCACGCCGACCTGGTCGTCGTACAGTTCGCCGTCGGTGTCGGACGCGTCACCGAGTCCGTCACCCTGGTCCACGTCGGCGAAGACGTCGGGCAGCTCTTCGGCGAGCCGTTTGCCGAGTTCTTCGTGGCCGGCGGCCTCCCGCGCCGTGGTGCCCCAGTCGAAGACCGCGATGGGGCGGTCCGGCGGCGAGTAGCCCTCGTCCAGCACGTCCGCCACGCCGCGGTCCACGAGGCTGTCCTCGGGTTCCAGCAGACCGTTGTCCAGGTCGAAACCGCCGTCGTACTCGTCGGAGTCGTCACTCATGGGGTTCTCGCATTCGATCCGGCGCCTCGTATCCGGCAACCCTAGCCTGCGTGGACTATTTAGTCCACCATTGAGAGTATTCGGCGAGGTCAGACAGCAGCGCACTGACAGCCACGATCTGCTTGATCGGGCTTGGACGATACAGTCCACTGAGGTGGACGCGTTCGACTCCGGAGCGGGCGACGTCCGGTTTCAGGTCTTGCCGCCCGGCGCGTTCGGCGGGCACGGCGACGTGCGCAATCCTGCGGGCCCGTCGCGACCGGCACCATGGTGCGCTCCGCGGCCCGACGTAGTTCCCGCCGTGGGGCGGAGTTCAGGGCTGGTAGCTCCGGATGTGGTCGATGGCCATGTCGAGCGCAATGCGCATCGGCTTGACGTCGTGCTCCGTCTGCGCGAGCAGATACCCGCCCTGCAGGGCACCCAGCAGGCCGATGGCGAGCCGTTCGGGGTCGGCGTCGGGCCGCAGCTTGCCGGAGTCCCGCATCCGCCGCAGGCCCTCGGCGAGCAGGCCGCGCCAGGTCTCGAAATGGCCAGCCAGCGCCGACCGCGCCCGCTCGTTCTGGTCCGAGAGCTCGCTCGCGAGCGAGCCCAGGCGGCAACCGTAGGCCCCGTTGCGCAGTGCGCTGCGCTGGACGATCGCGTCCCGCCAGCGCTCCAGCCCACGGATCGAGTTGAGCCGCCGCAGCTGCTCCCCCTGGGCGGTCAGCACCTCTTCGGCCTGGTACTCGATCACGTCCTGGACCAAGGCGTCCTTGTCGGGGTAGTGGTGGTAGAGCTGCGACTTGCTGGTGCTGCTCGCCGCGCGGACGTCGTCGAGCGTGGTGGCGGCCACCCCTTTCACCGTCATCAGGTCGACAGCGGCCCGCAGGATGCGCGCGCGGGTCGCCTCACCACGCGCCGTCCGCCGGACCGGCCTCACAGAACTCTCCGGTTCCACCACGGCACCACAGTATCGCACCGGCGCCGATCGGGCGCCGAGCCCAGGTCGGGGGCCCGTGCGCAGCGGAAGACGGACCTTCCAGACCACTTCCCCGGCTGGCTACCCGTGGCCCAGCGCGAGCGGAACCCGGCGGGCCGACGCGAGGACCACCTCGGCCTCGAACCACGTGTTCCTGGCCGCGAGGTAGCACCGCTGCGCGTACGCCCCGATGAGCACGCGGAGGGCGACGCCGGGCATCCCGGCCAGGATCCGGGGGTGCCACCGCGGCGCGAAGTGCCGGCGCGGCGGCAGGTCGCCCGTCCTGCCCTTACCCGGGAGGTAGAAGTCCATCGGCGCGATGGCGAACAGCCCGGGATCGTAGAACTCCTCGTCGCGGACACCGAGCCACGAGCGAAACCGGACGCCGCTCGCGTCGCCCCACGGGATCCCGCTCCCCTGGGGCTGCCACCCCGGCGCCTGGCCGGTGTTCACGACTCGCGCGACGGCGACCTGGCCCACACGGGCCGGTAGCCGATGTCCCGGGCCCACGCGTTGGCGGGGTCCGCCGTCAGCTCGTCGATGACCGCGCGCAAAACGTCTGCCAACTGCACTCCGGGTTCCGTCGTCGGGAAGCTCGGGGGCACCTCGCCCGAGCCGAGCCGGACTATACCTCAAACTGGACTATATCGTCCATTCAGGCGGTCAGCCCACCCGGACGTCCACTTCGTCCGGTCGTGGACCGGATCGCGCGCTGATGTGCCCCGCCGAATCCTTGCGGCAGCGGTAAGAGGCGGGCGCCGGCGGCCACCAACTAGCCATCACCCGCAGGGAGGGGACAACGTGCTCGTGAGCTTGCCCAAGGAGCCCTTCAAGATCGCGGTCGCCGACGGCTCGATCGCCATCCTGGTCACCGGCCGCCTCACCGCGCCGTCCGCCGTCGAGCGGCTCTGCGCCGAGCTCGACTTCGCGACGGCCGTCTGCCGCGGGATCGTCACCGTCGACCTGACCGGCTGCACCGGACTCGGCCCGTACGCGGCACTGGCCCTCCGGAAGCACCACGACGCGGCTCGCACCGCGCAGTACCGCTACCGGTTCCGGATCGTCGCCTGCCCGTCGTCGCTGATCGCCGCGTGGGGTGTCCCGCTCGACAGATCGACGTCACGCCGGTGATCTCCCGGACCAACGGGCACGAGCGCGAACTCGTCCTCCATCATCGTCTTCCGGCCTACCTCGCGGCGGTGAGCACCGCCGTGGGCGTGGGCGTGGAATCCTGCGCGGCCGATTTCGGCAACCCCGCGTCCGCCTACATCGCGCTGGACACGCGACTACCGCGGTATCCGGGCCGGGACGTCGCCCTGCTCTGGGACGAACGGCACGGCTGGGCGGCCGTGGTCGAGCACGACTCCGGGCAGGACCTGCTCGTGGTCGCCTACCTCGGCGGCGAACTGGTGCCCGGCCCGCAGCGCCTGGCCCGGTTCCTCGCCGCCGTGTGGCGCGGCGACGTTCCCGCCGTGCCGGTCGCGCCGGTGCTCCACGACGGCGAAGCGGTGCTGCTGGACGGGCTGCGGCGCTACCGGCCCGACGATTGGCAGTGGCCCCGGTGAGTGGCGATGTCAGCCGGGTCGCCTCTTCCGCCCGGGCCCGCTGACGGGCCCCTCGCCGGTGAGCCGCGCGTGGCGCTGTGTCCTCGGCATTTTCGCCTCCTTCTCGTGAGCCGGGTGGTCCGGTGCGTAAGAACCGCGGAAGATCAGGTGCTAACGTCCAAGACCGCGGCTCGAAACCCTCGAGGTAAGGCATGAGCGACTGGGACGCACTGAACGAGTTCCTCCGGATCGATCCGCGGGACATCGGGTGCGACCTCGCCCTCGACGGACTCCCCGCCTACGCCGAGCTGACCGCCGCCGGTGGGCACCCCGAAGAGGTTTTCCCCGGGCTGGCCGCGCACCTGAAGTCGTGCCGGGCCTGCTCGTGTGATCACGAAGCCCTGGTGCGCGCGATCCGCGAGTTCGGCGGCGACGACCTCGGCTGACCGGTCGAGGTCACTGCTCGCTCGCGTTGTCCGTCGAGTGGTCTCCCGGGATCACCGCTTCGGTCAGCAGCTGGGACGGCGCCTTGGCGCCCTCGTGCGCCTTCGGCTTACCGGTGA
>NZ_BAABIB010000019.1:0-7219 GCF_039542405.1 Amycolatopsis dongchuanensis | reverse complement strand
CCGCCAGGCCCCCGCCGCCCCGCCCGGCGCCATGTCTGGCTCGCGCCGCCCGGCGCCCCGCCTGGCCCCACGCCGCCCGGCCCCGCCCGCCGCCCCAGCCGGAACAGCCCCTAACCCTCGAAGAGCGTGTCGCCCCAGTAACCGCTTTCCGGGACGCCCGGCGGGACCGCGAACAGTGCGGAACCCGTGTGCTGGATGTACTCCATCATCGCGTCCTTCGCTGAAAGCGCTTTCTGCATCGGGATGAACTGCTTGCGCGGGTCGCGGTTGAAGCAGATGAAGAACAGGCCCGCCTCCAGGTGCCCGAGGCCGTCCGAGCCGTCGACGAAGTTGTAGCCGCGGCGCAGGATCTTGGCGCCGTTGAGCGATTCCGACGACGCCAGGCGGATGTGCGCGTCCACCGGCACGAGCGGCTCCCCGCCCGCGCCGCCGACGTGCAGGTCCACCGGGTCGAACTCGGCCTGCTGGCCCAGCGGCGCCCCGCTGCCCTTCGTCCGCCCGATGACCTGTTCCTGCTCCTCCAGCGACGTCCGGTCCCACGTCTCGATGTGCATCCGGATCCGCCGCGCCACCAGGTACGAACCGCCCGCGAGCCACGCCTGCCCGTCGGCGGCCGTGACCCACACGTGCTCGTCGAGCGCCGCCGGGTCCTCGGCCTTCAGGTTGTTCGTGCCGTCCTTGAAGCCGAACAGGTTCCGCGGCGTGGTCTGCGCCGTCGACGTCGACGAGCTGCGCCCGAACCCGAGCTGCGACCAGCGCACCTCGGTCGTGCCGAAACCCAGCCGCACCAGGTTCCGCACCGCGTGCACCGCCACCTGCGGGTCGTTCGCGCACGCCTGGATGCACAGGTCGCCGCCGCTGCGCGCCGGGTCGAGCTTGTCCTTCGGGAACGCGGGCAGCTCGGCCAGCGCCTCCGGCCGCCGTCCCGCCAGGCCGAACCGGTCGTCGAACAGCGACGGGCCGAACCCGATCGTCAGCGTCAGCGACGACGCCGGCAGCTCCAGCGCCTCCCCGGTGTCGCTCGGCGGGGCCGCGGGCGAACCGCCGACCGCGCCGGACGCCCCGACCTCGCGGCCCGCCGTCATCCGCCGGGCCGCGTCGGTCCACGTCTTCAGCAGCGACACCAGCTTTGCGCGGTCCTTAGTGGTCACGTCGAGCGCGGCGAAGTGCAGGTGCTCCTGCGCGGGCGTGACGATCCCCGCCTGGTGCTGCCCGTGGAACGGCACGACGTCCGTGGTCGCTTCGGCGCTGCCGAGCGCGCGGTCGATCCCGGCACCGGCGGCGCCGGCTCCGGCGAGGGCGACCCCGGCACCGGCGAGCCCGAACACCCGCCGCCGCGACAGTCCGGTCACTGCGAAACGACCTCCGCGACCTTGCTCAGCGGCTCGCTCAGCGCGTCCACCGCCGAGGCGAACTCCTTGATCTGGTCCTGGCTCAGCTCGGTGTAGTAGCGGAACCCGTCGCCGTTGCGCACGGCGTCGAGCAGCTTCTGTACGTTCGCGAACTGGCTGTCGACAGTGGACACCAGCTGCGGGTCCTTCGCCTGCAGGATCGGCCGCAGCGCCTGCACCGCACCTTTCGAACCGTCCACATTGGCCTGGAAGTCCCACAGGTCGGTGTGCGAGAAGGTCTCCTCCTCGCCGGTGATCTTGCCGGTGGCGACCTCGTCGAGCAGTTCCTTGGCGCCGTTGGCGAGGTCCAGCGGGTTCAGCTCCAGCGTCTTCGCCCGGTTCACCAGGTCGTTCACGTCGGTGACCAGCTTGTCCGCGATCTGCCCGCTGTCCGGCTGCAGACCGCTGACCCACAGGTCCTTCTCCAGCCGGTGGAAGCCGGTGAACTGCTGGCCCTCCTCGAGGTCCGCCTCGCGGACGTCGATCGCCGGGTCGAGGTCGCCGAACTTCTCCGCGACGGGCTCGATGCGCTCGTAGTAGACGCGGGTGGTCGCGTAGCGCGCCTTCGCGTCGGCGACGTTGCCGGACTTCACGGCGTCGGCGAACTTCTGCGTCTCGGTCTGCAGCGCGCCGGTCTGGTTCGCCACGTAGGACGCGTAGCTCTTGGTCGCGGCGGCCAGTTCCGCGTTCGCGTCGGCCTGCTTGGTCGCGCCGCCGGTCACGGTGAAGGGGCCGCGGATGCCGTCACCGGCCATGCCCGGCTTGCACGCGGTCTGGTAGGTGCCGGCCTCCGCGACCTCGACGGTGAGCTTCCGGGTCAGCCCCGGCGCGATGTTCTCGACCTCGCCCATGATCCGGTCGCCCTCGGCGTAGAGGTAGAACTCGGTCACCTTGGTGCCCTTGTTGTTCACCTCGAACGTGAGGTTGCCCGCGTTCGCCGTGGTCGAGGACACCTCGCACGCGGTGTCCGAGGCGGACACGGTGATCGGCCCGCCGCCACCGGACTGCTGGTTGCCACCGGAGCACGCGGCGAGGGGCAGCAGCGCGGCGATCCCCACGATCAGTGTCTTGCGCAAGGTCACTCCTTCGTGCCCGCGAGGGCTGGTTTCGCGGCGGTGCGCCGCAGGAACAGCGGCAGCACGACCACGACGTAGGCCACCCAGGCGACGGCCTGCAGCACCGTGGTCTGCTGCGAGTAGTTGAAGATCCCCTTGAGCAGCGCCCCGTACCAGGACGTCTCGGGGATGACGCCGGACGCGTCGAAGGCGAGGGTGTGCAGCCCGGGCAGGAACGCCGCCTCCTGCAGGTCGTGCAGGCCGTAGCCGAGCACCCCCGCGGCGACGAACACCAGCAGCACGCCGGTGATCGTGAAGAACCTGCCGAGGTCGAACCGGACCGCGCCGCGGTAGAGCAGGTACGCGATGGTGACGGCGGCCGCGATGCCGATCGCGAACCCGATCAGCGGCTGCGTGGTGCCGCCCTGCGCGCTCTGGACGGTCGCGTAGAAGAAGACGGCGGTCTCCAGGCCCTCGCGACCGACCGCGAGGAACGACAGCAGCAGGACCGCGAGCGGGCCCACGGCGAGCGCGTCGTCCATCTTCCCGCGCAGTTCGGCGGCGATGCTCTTCGACGCCTTGCGCATCCAGAAGATCATCGCGGTGACGAACGCGACCGCGACGATCGAGAGGCTGCCGCCGAGCAGTTCCTGCTGCTCGAAGGACAGCTGCGCGGTGGTGTAGGTCAGCACCGCGCCGACGGCGACGGACAGCAGCACGGCCACCCCGACGCCCGGCCACACCCAGCGCAGCGCCTCCCGCCGCCCCGTCTTCACGAGGAAGGCGACGAGGATACTCACGACCAGTGCGGCTTCGAGCCCTTCGCGAAGGCCGATGAGCAGGCTCGAGAACAACAACTTGGGGCCTCCTCAGTGCGGTCCGACCAGATGTTTTTAGGTAAGGCTTTCCTGTCTGTCCAGGGCCTTCGGGCCTCCGCGGTCCGGCGGAACGGGTATAACGGACATCGCCAAAACCGTTTCCGCTGGTCAGGGGCCTGCCGAAGGTCAGGTAACGGTTTGTGTGATTCCGGCGGCACTGGACACGGGAAGCGCTCCCGCTAACCTGATCCGGTGGTTGAGCCCACCCCTTCGAGGGAACACACGCCATCGCGGTCGTGGGCGTCGTTGTGGCTCGCCATCGGGCTCGTCGCGACCGGGCTCGTGTTGATCTTCACGCTGGGCACGACCAGGCCGGTCACGTCGGAGGAGGCTCCCACCCCGCCGCCGGCCGCCCCGGCCCCCTCGGTTTCCCCCGCCGCGCCGCGACCCGCCGCCGCCCCGCCCGCCGACCGGCCGACCCGGTCGGACGAGGCGGAACTGGACACGTGGGCGAGGCAGCTCGCGGGGCCGACCAAGCTGCCGGCCGCGCTGCTGTCGGCCTACGGGCGGGCCGAGATGCGCATGCGTGGTGAGGCGCCGGCGTGCCACCTGTCATGGGCGACGCTCGCCGGGCTCGGCCAGGTCCAGGCCGTGGGTTCGGGTCCGCTGCCGGTGCCGCAGCCGGTCTGGGACCGCTGGAACGCCCGCGCGACGCACGACGGCAAGAAGCCCGACCAGCGCAACGTCGCCGACGCCGCCTACACCGTCGCCCGTGCCCTGTGCTCGGGCGGCGGGGACCTGACCACGGCGAACGGCTGGTGGCAGGCCGTGCTCGGCTACACGCAGTCGCCACAGGACACGCAGGACGTGCTGAACGCGGCGAACACCTTCGCCGCGGCAAAACCCTGAAAACGGCCGGGCCGCGGGGAACACCCGTCCCGCGACCCGGCCTTCCCGGTTTTTCAGGAATCCATTTCCCGAATCCCGCACGTCATTTGCTGGGCTTGAGCTTCCACTTCTGGATGCCGCTCCGGTATTGCTTGATCATGTCCCGGACGATTTTGCGGGTTTCGTCGTCGTAGCTCCTGGTCAGGTGCAGCGTCGTCGAATGCGCGAACAGCCTGGTCGTCTGTGTCCTCAGGCTCGCGACGAGGATGTCCTTGATCGCGCGGTCCACCTCGACGCTGAAGAAAGCCAGCGCGACTTCCGGGAGACCGTCGCGGTTCAGCCTGGCGTGGCCGATGCTGAACGAGTGCTTCTTGACCTCCTTGTGCACCGAGCTGAACAGGTTGGGGCCGCTCATGCCCTCCTTGTCGTACTGGCGGAGCTGGTCGATGGCCGCCTGCGCCGCCGCGCCCGCGGGGCCGCCCAGCAGGCTGACCAGGATCTTGAACGCGACTTCCGAGAGCTTGAACTCGGTCTTGTCCTCCCGGTAGGTGTTGCCCCCGAAGTTGTCGGTCTTGTAGCCGAGGTCGACCAGCTTGCCGACGTACTTCTTGTACCACTCCAAGGGTTTTTCGACGGGATCGACTTCCGCGCGGGTCGCCAGTTCGCACAGCAGGCCGCTTTCGTCGAGGTCGAGCTTCTGCCCCTCGGAGAGCTGGCCGTCCTGCGTCATGGCCTGTTTGCCGTCCAGCAGCGTGAGGCTGGCCTGGCCGGGAACCGGGTCGTCGCCGCGTGACTGCACCGGCACGCTGACGTCCGCGGCCGCGAGGAGCGGCGAGAGGTCCCAGTTGGTGACTTCCTGGATGGTGGGCTGGCCCATGGTCGGCTCCTTCATCGGTTGAGCTTGAACTTCGTGAAAATCTGTTTCTTCCGTGCCGCGAGGTATTCGTTGATCTTGGGCTCGAACATGTCGAAGTACTGCTGGTTCCACCGGGCGACGAGCTTCGCCGACTGGACCGAGGCCCGGGTCGCGACCTGTTCGCCGAGGACGAAGTCGTGCACCCGCCGGGTGATGTTGAGGTAGACGAACCCGCACGTCATGCTGAGCCCCCCGCCGGGGCCCTGCCGGACGCTGCCGAACGAGATCGCGTTCTTTTCGGTGCTGCTTTCCGCGGACTGGAACGGTTTCGCCGCGGGTTCGCCTTCCTCGATGAGCCGCTCCACCGCCTTGATGGCGCTGCGCACGGCCTCGATCTCTTCGTCGCCCATCCCGCTTTCCAGGCTGCGCGCGAGGCGGTGCAGGAGTTTTTCGCCCGGCTGGGCGGCGAGCAGCGGTAACCCGATGATCTGCCAGTTGTCCCAGCCTGCCTGTGAGGAGTAGACGTTGACGAAACGGTCCATCCACTGCTGCGGCTGGGCGATCCAGTCCACCTGCTCGTTGGTCCGCAGTTGCGCGCACCGCAGCGACCGGTCGATCTGGTCCTGCTGGCGCTCCGGCACGGTCGCACCCGTGACGGCACCGAACCCCTGGCCGGAAGCGGCGCTGAGCACCAGTTCCGGCGCGCTCACGTCGGCAGGTCCGTGACTTCGTCCTCGGGTGGCACCGGCACGATCAGCTTGCGCCAGTTCCCCAGGCCGTCCAGGAGTTTCTGGACGGTCTTCGCGTCGTAGCTGCTCTCGACGAGTTTGCCGCGCCAGTGCACGATCCACAGCAGGGATTTCGCGTCGGGCAGGTCGTCCAGTGCGGGCGCGCACCGCTGCGAGTCCTGCAGCCAGGCGAAGGAAAGGGCGAGCTGGTTGCCCTCGTCGGAGTGGAAGAGGTGTGCGACGCCACGGCACAACGCCTCGGGTTGCGGGTCGGCGAGGTCGATCCCCGCGTACTCGTCGGACTGCGCGACCGCCGCGGAGAAGGCCTTCTCGATCGCGGCGCGGTCGCCCTTCGCGGCGGTCTTTTCGAGGTTCTTCACCAGGTGGGCGACGACCTGTTCGCCGTAGGTCTCCTTCAGCGAGGTCGGGTGTTCGGCCTGCTGCGGGATCTCCCGCTGCGGGTTCCGCCAGCCGAGTTCGGTGAGTTTTTCGGTGAGAGCGCTGAACCACTCCTTGAACTTCTGCTCGGCGGTGACTTCGCTGTCGGTGGCACGGGCGGTCAGGAGGAACGACTGCGTGGCCGCTTCCGCCACCGATTGTGAAACACCTTTTTTCACGTTGATCGATATTCGGTCGTCGACCAGGAACGAGGTGGTTTTCCGGCCCGCGGCCACCTGATCATGTGTCGAAATGGACTGCTGCATGATTGCGCCTCCGATTGTTGGCGGTGAATTCAGTATCACCACGGGGGCGCGGACCGGGCCATTCCACATTAGGCTGGGCTTGAACTCACGCGGAGTAATGCCGAATAACTCTCATCGCCCGCCACGCCTGGAAAGGCCATTCGGGGCGGCATCGAACGTGGTCGGCCCCGTCCGATCCGGGCTCACTCCTCGTATCAGGGCGCCAGGGGGTTCGGCTTGGTCAGGAAGACCGCACCGGCCACGAGGTGCCCGAACTCCGGCGGCGGTTCGGCGACGGCGTAACCAGCGGCGGTGTACATCCGGATGTTCCGTTCGCTGCGCGCCCCGGTGTAGAGGTCGAGGTGGCGGACCCCGGCGGGCACCTGTGACTCGGCGAACTCCAGGAGCCGGCGCCCGATGCCTTCGCCCTGGAGGTCCGGCGCGACCATGAGGCGGCCGATCTCGCAGCGCTCGCCCCTCCGCTCGAGCCGCACCGCCCCGATCAGGCGTCCGCCCCGCCGGAGTGTGCGGACGTCCATGCGTTCGACCCACTCCCGCACGGTGTCGAGGTCCTCGTGCAGTGCGGGGATCGCGAGAGTGTCGTTCAGGATCGCCTCGCCGACCCAGCAGCAGCGTTGCAGCACCAGCAGTTCAGGCGCGTCGTCGATCGTCGCGACCGCGAGCGCGCCTGGCGGCGCCCACTGCCCGGATTCGGTTCGGCTGTTCCCCACCCGTGCTCCCCCTAGTGCCTCTTCAAGGAACGTTGACGTGGTAACCGTGTCGCGTGGACATCCGGGCGG